>DASTOI010000489.1:0-4780 GCA_035762585.1 Myxococcota bacterium | reverse complement strand
CGCGATATCGCCGGCGCCGTCGGGCTTCGTCGCCTGAGAAGTCAGCCACGCATAGAGCGGCGCGCGCCCGGCGCCGTTCACGTCGAGCTTCGCGAACAGCGGGAACGTGACGCCGTACTTCGTGCTGCAGAACGTCTTGATCTCGGCCTCGCTGCCCGGCTCCTGCCCCGCGAACTGGTTGCACGGGAAGCCGAGCACCGAGAAGCCGCGCGCGCGGTACTCGTCGTGGAGCGCCTGCATGCCCGCGTACTGCGGCGTCAGCCCGCAGCGCGACGCGACGTTGACGACCAATAACACCTTGCCTTCGTAATCGGCGAGAGATTGTTGGGTGCCGTCGATCGTCTTCTGCGAGAAGTCGTGGAGGGATCCGGGCATCGGCATGTCTCCGAGTGAGATTCGCGATCGTACCGCTCCGAAGCGTGGATACGATCCCGCGATGGATGACGCTTGGCCAGTTTCGTCGTGGCCGGCATGAAGCGCCGCGATCCGCAGCCCGAATCCCGCTCCCACACCGTGCGGCAGGACCTCGCGCTCGCGCTGCGCGCGGGGCCGGCGACGGCGCGCGATCTCTCGAAGGCGGTGGGCGCTTCGGAGAAGGAGGTGCTCGATCACCTCGTGCATCTCGCGAAGACGCTGCGCGCGCGCGGCGCGGAGCTCGTGATCACGCCGGCCGAGTGCCTCGAGTGCGGCTTCGTGTTCTCGCGCCGCGACAAGCCGGCGCGGCCGTCGCGTTGCGCGCGCTGTCACGGCGGACGGCTCACGCTGCCGGAGTTCGCGATTCGCGAGCGCTGAGCCGCCGCCGTTTCACGCGCGAAGCGCCGCGCGAGCGTGTGAAGCGCTTCATATCCGAGCCGGGCGGTGGGGCGGACGATCGCCCGGTGCAGTCGCGGAGGTGGCGATGCCGAGCCTCCAGCTCTTCAGCGAGATCCTCGTCGTCGGAGCGCTGCTGGCGCTCGGCATGCAGCCGCTGCTGCGCCGGCTCTTCCCGAGCTTCGACCTGCGCGCGCTCCCGGCGAGCGGGCCCGTGCTGCTGATGGGCATCGCGCTCATCTATGCGCTCGGGATCGCCGGCAACCGGCTGAGCGAGGCGGCGCTCGCGGGCTGGTTCGAGCCCGGCGCGCGCTACCGCGCGGAGCTCGCCGAGTGGGGACGGGAGGACCCGGCGCGCCGGCCCACGAGCTGGATGAACGCCGAACTTCGCGTGCAGGAACGCAGCGCGCGGATGGCGGCGTGGATCGAGCGGCACCGATCCTACGAGCGCATTCTGCGCGGCGCGTCGCTCGCTTCGGCGCTGCTGCTCGCGTCGATGGCCGCGGCGCACGTGCTCGCGCGCCGCGGAGAGCGCTCTTACGGCGCCTGGCATTTCGTGGGGGGCTGCGCGCTACTGGCGCTGTTCTTGTATGCGTTCGCTTCGCAGGATCGCCTGATCCGCTTCCGCGTGAGCTCCTATCTGATGGAGTCGGTGCGTATCGACGGCGCGCCCCGGCCTTGATCAGCGGGCTTTTCCCGCGGCACGCAGGCTGCGGTTCACGAGCGCGTCGAGCCGCTCCGCGAAGCGTGAGCGATCGCGGCTCGTGAGCGCGCGCGGGCCGTGCGTGTGCTGGCCGGCGCCGCGCAGGTCGCTCTTCAGCGCGCGCGTCGCGAGCGCGTCGCCGATCCGCTCGCGCGTGAACTCGCGGCCGTCGCTCCCCAATGCCAGTGCGCTCTTCTCGAGGCTGCGCGCGGCGAGCGGGATGTCCGCGGTGATCACGATGTCGCCGGGCTGCACGTTCTCGACGATCCAGTCGTCCGCGGCGTCGGCGCCCTCGTCGACGACGATCAGCTGCACGCCGAAGCCGTGCGGCACGTGCATCGGCGCGTTCGCGACGAGCGCGACCGGCAGGCCGTAGCGCGTCGCGACGACGTACACCTCGTCCTTCACGGGGCACGCGTCGGCGTCCACGAAGATCGCGATCGACAGGCTCGGGCTCCTCGGACGGGCAGGGTAGAGTCACGCCGCGCGCATGCGAGGAGAGACGTCGATGGCGGAGAGGAAGAGCGAGCTGCCGGGCTGGATTGCCGATCACCTGAAGCGTTATCAGGCAACGGACGGCGCGGACGGGCACATCTGGAACGGCGTGCCGTGCCTTCTCTTGACGACGACCGGCCGCACGAGTGGCACGCCGCTCACGCTGCCGCTGATCTACGGGCGCGACCTCGAGCGCGTGGTGATCGTGGCCTCGCGCGGCGGCGCGCCCGATCACCCGGCTTGGTACAAGAACCTCGCCGCGCAGCCGCGCGTGCAGCTGCAGATCGCAGCCGAGAAGTTCGCGGCGAAAGCGCGCACCGCGGCAGGCGAGGAGCGCGCGCGGCTCTGGGGCGTGATGACGAAGATTTGGCCGGCCTACGACGAGTATCAGTCGAAGACGACGCGCGAGATCCCGGTGGTCGTGCTCGAGCGGGCATGAGCGCGCGAACCCGGTCGCAACGCGAAGCGCGGCGTAACAGCGGGGTCAGACCCCGCTGTTACGCCGCACGCGCGGCCGGCGGGAGCTGCGCCGCCCGTGACGCCGGCGAACGCATGCGGGCACGACGCGGTGCGGGTTGGGGTCTGACCCCGTTGTTGCAGTGCGAGACGCGGCGCGTCAGGCGCCGCGGATACGCGCTGCGGGCTCCTGCTGCGTGAGGCAGTGCAGCGTGCCGAGGCCCCAGACCAGGTCGACGGCGTGGATGCCGATCACCGCGCGGCCCGGGAAGCATTCGGCCAGCACGTTCAGCGCGACTCGGTCGTTCGCGTCGTTGAACGTCGGCACGAGCACCGCGCCGTTCGCGATGTAGAAGTTCGCGTAGCTCGCGGGCAGGCGGACGCCGTCCATCCACAGCGGGCGCGGGTACGGGAGCTTCACGACGCGCAGATCGCGCACGTGCGCGAGCCGCTGCGCGTTGTCGCGCGAGCGCGCGTGATTCTCGTCGGCGGGGTCCTCTTCGTACGCGAGCACTACCACGTCGCGCGCGACGAAGCGTGCGATGTCGTCGACGTGTCCGTGCGTGTCGTCACCGGCGCACCCATCGCCCAGCCAGATCGTCTCGCGAATCCCTAGTGCCTCCGCGAACACGCGCTCGTAGTCGGCGCGGCCGAGGCCCGGATTGCGTTCCTGCACCTTCGAGAGCAGGCACTCCTCGGTCGTCAGCAGCCGCCCGGCGCCGTTCACGTCGATCGAGCCGCCCTCGAGCACGACGTGCTGCGCGTCCGGAACCCCCGCGTCCGCCGGGTGGAGCAGCGCGCCGTCAGCGCGGTCGGGCCGGCGCGGGAGCACGCGCGGCAGTCCGGTGATGCGCTCGACCGCCGCGCCGACGCGCGCGTCGCGGGCGAAGTTGTCGTACTTCGCCCAGGCGTTGAAGCGCCAGCTCACGAGCGCGACGGCGCCGTTCGCGTCGTGCACGAAGCTCGGCGCCGAATCGCGCAGCCAGACGCGGTCGTTCGGCACGACGTGTAGGCCCACGCGCTCCGCGGGCACGTGGTGCGCGGCGAGCTTCGCGCGCGCGTCTTCGCGCACCGCTGCGTCGTGGCACAACACCTCGACCTGCTCGCGCGCCGCGAGCACGCGCGCGATCTCCGCATACACCCACGGAATCGGCGCGAGCTTGCCCGGCCAGTCCGGCTCGTGGTGCGGCCATGCGACCCAGGTCGCGCGGTGCGGCTCCCATTCCGCGGGCATGCGGAGCGACAGCTTCGGCGCGGCGGTCCGTCGTCCCGGCATGCTCCCGAGCCCGTCTGTCAGGCGAGCCAGCGCTTGGTGATGCCGCCGTACGCGTCGATGCGGCGATCGCGCAGGAACGGCCAGTTGCGCCGCGTCTGCTCGGCGAGCGCCGGATCGCAGCGCGCCACCAGCGTCGTCGGCTCGGTCTTCGCTTCGGCGAGGATGCGCCCGAACGGGTCGTAGATCGTCGAGTGCCCGAAGAACTCGATGCCGTCGGTGCCCGGCTCGCCCTCGAAGCCGACGCGGTTCGGCGATGCGACGAACACGCCGTTCGCGATCGCGTGCGCGCGCTGGATCGTCTGCCACGCCGCGCGCTGTGCCTCGCCGAACGCGGCCTTCTCGGAGGGGTGCCAGCCGATCGCGGTCGGGTAGAACAGCACGTCCGCCCCTAACAACGACGTGATGCGCGCCGCCTCCGGATACCACTGGTCCCAGCAGATCAGCACGCCGACGCGCGCGAAGCGCGTCTGCCACACCGCGAAGCCGTGCGACGAAGCCGCAGCGCCGGGCACCGGCGCCGCCTCGCCCGGCGCGAAGTAGTACTTCTCGTAATAGAGCGGGTCGTCGGGAATGTGCATCTTGCGGTAGACGCCGAGCAGCGCGCCGTCCGCATCGAGGATCGCGGCGGAGTTGCGGTAGACGCCGGCCGCCTCGCGCTCGAAGAGCGGCACGACGAGCACGGCGCCGAGCTCGCGGGCGAGCTGCTGCATGCGCTCGGTGGTGGGCCCCGGAATCGGCTCCGCGAGATCGAAGCGCGCGACCTCCTGCTTCTTGCAGAAGTAGGGCGCGTTGAACATCTCTTGCAGGCAGATCACGCGCGCGCCCTGCGCGTGCGCCTCGCGCACGCGCGCGATCTGGCGCGCGGTGTTCGCGGCGAGATCCGCGTCGCCCGCGCTCTCCTGCACGATGCCGACCATGAACGGAGCCGTTCGCATCCGCGGACGGTAACTGCCCGAAACGTCGGCGCGAACCGCGCCGGTGCGCCCAGCGCGCGCTCCAGATTCCGGTCCAGAGCGCTGGCAACACAGAAAAGTGACGCG
>DASTOI010000488.1:0-2298 GCA_035762585.1 Myxococcota bacterium | reverse complement strand
GAGCAGATCCTCGAGCGCGGGCAGATCGAACACGTCCTGCAGGCACGAGCGATAGGTCTCGAGCAGGATCGGGAACGACGGGAAGCCGCGCGCGACCGAGAGCAGCGTCTGCGCGCGCAGGCGCTGGCTCCAGAGCGGGGTGCGGCCGCCCGGCCGCCAGCGCGGTAATAACAACGCGCGCGCGGCGTTCTCGCGGAACTGGCCGGCGAACAGCGCGGAGCGGTCGAGCTGCTCGACGATCTGGTCGCGCACCTCCTCGGGCTCGGGCAGGAACAGCGAGGTGGGCGGCGGCTCGTCGGCGTCGGGGAACCGCAGCGCGATGCCGTCGTCGTTCCAGAGCGCGTGCACCTCGGTCGCCTTCTCCGCAGCGAGCCGCGCCTGGATCGCGAGCGCCCACGGCCCATGCACGCGCGCGCCGAACGGCGTCAGGATGCAGACGCGCCAATCGCCGAGCTCGTCGCGGAAGCGCTCGATCGTGAGAGCACGATCGGTGGGCAGGCTGCCCGTCGCCTCGCGCTGCTCGATCACGTAATCGACGAGGTTCCGGGCGGCGTAGCCGTCGAGATCCCAGTGCTCCGCGAGCCACGCCTCGGCGCGCGGGCGCCCGGCGTGCAGATCACCGCCCTCCGCGAGGCATTCCGTCTCCAGCGCGCGCAGGAAGGCGCCGAGCGCGCGCCCTAATTCCAGCGGCCGCCCGGGGCCGTCGCCGCGCCAGAACGGCAGCTTGCCCATCTCGCCCGGCGCGGGGTTCACGATCACGCGGTCGCGCGTGATCTCGGCGACGCGCCAGCTCGAGGCGCCCAGCGTGATCACCTCGCCGGCGCGGGTCTCGTGGACCATCTCCTCGTCGAGCTCGCCGACGCGCGGGCCGTCCGCGCCGAGGTGGACGCCGTAGAGCCCGCGATCCGGAATCGTGCCGCCGGAGAGCAGCGCGATCTTGCTCGCCCCGGGGCGCGCCTCGATGCGGTCGCGCTCGCGGTCCCAGGTGATGCGCGGGCGCAGCTCCGCGAAGTCTGCGCTCGGGTAGCGGCCCGCGAGCATGTCGAGCACCGAGCCGAGCACCTCGCGCGAGCAGTCGGCGAAGCTCGCGCTGCGCCGGATCAGCGCGTGCAGCGCATCCACATCCCAGGCGTCGAGTGCGGCCATCGCGACGAGTTGTTGGGCGAGCACGTCGAGCGGCGAATGCGGAACCCGTAATGACTCGACCGCGCCGGCGCGCATGCCGCGCGCGACGACCGTCGCTTCGAGCAGATCGCTGCGGTGCTTCGGGAAGATCAGCCCGCGGCTCGCGGCGCCGACCTGATGGCCGGCGCGGCCGACGCGCTGGAGCCCGCGCGAGACGGCGCCCGGCGACTCGACCATCAGCACGAGGTCGACCGCGCCCATGTCGATGCCGAGCTCGAGCGAGCTGGTCGCGACGATCGCCCGCAGCCGCCCGGCTTTCAGATCCTCCTCGATGCTGCGGCGCTGCTCGTGCGCGATCGAGCCGTGATGCGCGCGCACGAGCTCCTCTTCGGCGAGCTCGTTGAGGCGCCGCGCGAGCCGCTCGCACAGGCCGCGGCTGTTCACGAACAGGATCGTGCTGCGGTGCGCGCGAATCGCTTCGAGCAGCTTCGGATAGATCGCGGGCCAGAGGCTCGTGTCGGGATCGTCGGCGCCGCCGACCGGCGCGCGCGACTTGAACGGCGCCAACTCGCTGACTTCGCTCGCCTGCGGCTCGCTGCGCGCTCCGCTTGCGGCCGCTCTCGCGGGCAATGTGATCTCGTGCCAGATCGGCTCGCGCGGCGTGAAGCTCACGCGCGCCGCGCGGCCCGGCTTCGTCATGTCCTGCACCGGCACCGAGATCGTCAGGTCGAGCCTCGGCGGCCCAGTCGCGTCGACGATCGAAACGCTGCGATTGCCGCCGAGATAGCGCGCGACCTCGCTGACGGGCCGCGCCGTCGCCGAGAGCCCGATGCGCTGCGGGTCTCGCTCACCGCACAGCGCGGCGACGCGCTCGAGCGAGAGCGCGAGGTGCGCGCCGCGCTTGGTGGCTGCGAGCGCGTGCACCTCGTCCACGACGATCCAGCGCACCGCGCGCAGCGTCTCGCGCTGCGCGGAGCCGAGGATTAGGTAGAGCGACTCCGGAGTCGTTACGAGGATCTCGGCGGGGTCGCGCAGCTGCGCGCGCCGGTCGGCCGCGGACGTGTCGCCCGTGCGCAGCGCGACCCGCGGCGCATCGAACTGCGCGCCGATCCGCTCCGCCGCCCGCGCGACGCCGACCAGCGGCGCGCGCAGATTGCGCTCGATGTCCGCGAC
>DASTOI010000487.1:0-2948 GCA_035762585.1 Myxococcota bacterium | reverse complement strand
TCTCGATGCGCACGAGCACGACCCGTTCACCCGCCTTCGCGCGCGCCTCGGCCTCGTCGGCGCTGAGCACGATCCGCCCGACCGCCGCGCCCGGCGAGGCGGGCAGGCCCTTCGCGATCAGCTCGCGCTCGGAGCTCGGGTCGAGCGTCGGATGCAGGAGCTGCTCCAGCGACTCCGGCGCCACGCGCGAGACGGCTGTCTCCCGCGAGATCAGCCCCTCCTTTGCCATGTCGACGGCGATCTTCACGGCGGCGCGCACGGTCCTCTTCCCCGTGCGCGTCTGCAGCATCCAGAGCTTCCCGCGCTCGATCGTGAACTCGATGTCCTGCATCTCGCGATAGTGCTTCTCGAGACGCTGCTGCACGCGCACCAGTTCCTTGTACGCGCGCGGCATCTCCTTCTCGAGCGTCGGCAGGTGCTGCGACTCCGCGCTGCGGCTCGCCTTGTTGATCGGCTGCGGCGTGCGGATGCCGGCGACGACGTCCTCGCCCTGCGCGTTCTTCAGATACTCGCCGTAGAACACGCGCTCGCCGGTCGACGGATTGCGCGTGAACGCGACGCCGGTCGCGCAGTCGTCCCCCATGTTCCCGAACACCATCGCCTGGACGTTCACGGCGGTCCCCCAGTCTTCGGGGATGCGATGGATCTCGCGGTACTTCTTCGCGCGCTCGTTCTGCCACGAGCGGAATACCGCGGCGACGGCGCCCCAGAGCTGCTGCTGCGGATCCTGCGGAAACGCGCGGCCGGTCGACTCGCGCACGATCTCGAGGTAGTCGCGCACGAGATGCTGGAGATCCTCCGCGGGGAGCTCCGTGTCCTGGAAGACGCCGCGCCGCTCCTTCAGCTCGTCGAGCTGCGTTTCGAAGCGCTCGCGCGCGACGCCCTCGACGACGTCCCCATACATCTGGATGAAGCGGCGATAGCTGTCGTACGCGAAGCGCGCGCCGGCCTTCGCGGCGAGGCCTTTGGCCGTGACGTCGTTCAGCCCGAGGTTGAGGATCGTGTCCATCATCCCGGGCATCGACGCGCGCGCGCCGGAGCGCACCGAGACGAGCAGCGGGTTCTCGGGGTCGCCGAAGCGCTTCTCGACGACGCGCTCGACCTTCGCGAGCGCCTCGAGCGCCGCGCGCTTCACCGGCTCCGGAATCTTCCCGCCGCTCGCGTTGAACGCCGCGCACACGCTGGTCGAGATCGTGAAGCCGGGCGGCACGGGCACGCCGAGCCGCGTCATCTCGGCGAGGTTGGCGCCCTTCCCCCCTAACACTTCCTTCATCTCGCCGCGGCCCTGCGCGTGGCCGTTGCCGAAGAAGAAGACGGCGCGCGGGGTACCCCCCGCTCGCCCTCCGCGCCGCTTCGCTCTCGCGGCTCGCGCCGCGCGCGCGCTCATCGCCATCCTTCGAGCCGCTCCTCGAGGTAGCCGCGCAGGGAGTCGATCGCGATGCGGTCCTGCGCCATCGAGTCGCGCTCGCGCACCGTCACCTTCGCGTCGCTCTCCGATTCGAAGTCGTAGGTGACGCAGAAGGGCGTGCCGGCCTCGTCTTGGCGCCGATAACGCCGGCCGATGTTGCCGGCGTCGTCGTGGAAGACGTTCCAGCGCCGGCGCAGATCGGCGGCGATGCGCTCGCTTTTCTCGGAGAGCTTCTTCGAGAGCGGCAGCACCGCGGCCTTGATCGGCGCGACCACCGGCGCGAGGCGGAGGACGGTGCGCGTCTCTCCGTCGTCGAGCTTCTCCTCCGCGTAGCCGTTGCACAGGATCGCGAGCGCGGTGCGATCGATGCCGACCGAGGTCTCGACGACCGCCGGAACGAAGCGCTCCTTCGTCTCCTCGACCGTCACCGACATGTCCTTCCCTGAGAACTCGGCGTGCTGCGTCAGATCGAAGTCGCCGCGGTCATGGATGCCCTCGATCTCCTGCCAGCCGAACGGGAACAGGAACTCGATGTCGACCGCAGCGCGCGCGTAGTGCGCGAGCGTCGTGTGCGGGATCACGCGCAGCTGATCCTCGCGGAAGCCGAGGTCGCGATGAAACTTCAGGCGCAGCGCCTTCCAGTGCTCGAACCACTTCGCGCTCTCGCTCGGATGGCAGAAGAACTCGAGCTCCGCCTGCTCGAACTCGCGCGAGCGGAACGTGAAGTTGCGCGGGTTGATCTCATTGCGGAACGCCTTGCCGATCTGCGCGATCCCGAACGGGATCTTCTGGCGGCCGGCTTCCCGCACGCGCCGGAAGTCCGTGAAGATCGAGCCGCACGTCTCGGCGCGCAGGTACGCGATGCTCGACGCGTCCTGCGACGCGCCGATCTGCGTGCTCAGCATCAAGTTGAACGCGCGCGGCTCGGTGAAGTCGTGCTGCGATGTGCCCTCGCGCGCGTCGCACGGCGGGATTCCCTCGAGCTGGTCGGCGCGGAAGCGCTTCTTGCACGCGCGGCAGTCGACCATCGGGTCGCTGAAGCTCGCGACGTGGCCCGAGGCTTCCCAGGTGCGCGGGTGCGTGATGATCGCGCTGTCGATCCCCTCGACGTCGTCGCGCTCGCGCACAATGCGCTGCCACCAGAACGCCTTCAGGTTGTTCTTCAGCTCGACGCCGAGCGGCCCGTAGTCCCAGAAGCCGTTGATCCCGCCGTAGATCTCGCCGCTCTGGAAGATGAAGCCGCGCCGCGCGCACAGCGAGACGATCTCGTCCATGCGGACCTGGTGGCGTTCGGGCGGCGCGGACATGCGGGAGAGTCCCTGAAAAGGGGCGCAGTCTCTCTGCGGGCGATGGGGGTGTCAACGCGGCAGCTCCTCGCCTCGTTTTTTCCTTTTTGCTTCGCTCGCCTCCGAAGACTCCGGCTCGCTGCGCGCCGCGCCATGCGTCGAGCACGTACCTCCTTGGGCGCTCGCGGCTTGCGGTGCTTGAGGCCCGTGTTCCCTCGCCAGGGCGTGTTGGTGGCACAGGGGCGTCCCTCATC
>DASTOI010000486.1:0-12715 GCA_035762585.1 Myxococcota bacterium | reverse complement strand
GCCAGGCGCCAGGCGCGCCGCGGCGCTTCGGCGCGTGCGTTCGCCGGCGCGCGCTGCGGAGAAATCCGCAGGTTGTTGGCGGATCGACAACCGCCTGCGCTCCAGCGCGCGCCCGGACGCGCCAGCGCGCGCGGCGAGCCTGGCGCGCTTCTTGAACAGGCCGCGCCGCGACCGCGCCCAATTCTCAGGAGAGCACGATGCCTCGATGGATCCTTCTCGTCGTCGCCACGACGTTCGCGGCGGCTTGTCAGGCGCCGATTCAGGCGCAGCACGATCGCGACGAGCGCGGCTCGTTCGCCGAGTACGCGACGTATGCCTGGATCACCGAGCAGCCGATGATTCGGCCGCGCGTCGGCGCCGTCGCCCAGAGCACGCTGATGAGCCCGTTCCTCGATCAGGACGTGCGCGCGGCGGTCGAGCGGAACCTGGCCGCGAAGGGATACCGGCAAATGCGCGAGCCCGCGCGCGCGGATCTGCTCGTCGCGTTCTCGGTCGGCGAGCGCGACCGCATCGAGGCGAATGACACGGGCCGCGTCGGCTTCCGCTTCAGCGGCACGAGCGTGCGCAGCTACACGGAGGGTGCACTCGCCATCTATTTCTTCGATCGCGCGAGCCGGCGCCCGGTCTGGTACGGCTGGGCGACGGGCAAGCTGCCGGCGCACCCGGATTCGGAGCGGCGCAACGAGATCGTGGAGCGCGCCGCCGACGCGGTCCTGCAGGCCTTCCCGCAGCGCGTCGCGATGTGATCGCTCGGGCTGGCGTCGGCTCCGCGCACGGAGCCGGCGCCAGCGGCTCGGGCGCTCGCGTCAGCTGCGCGCTTTCGCGAGCCCGTAGCGCTCGAGGCGCGTGTAGAGCTGGGCGCGCGTGAGGCCGAGCAGCCGCGCGGCGCGCGATTTGTTATTGCCGGCGCGCGCGAGCGCCTGCTCGACCAGCGAGCGCTCGACTCTCTCGAGGTCGATGCCCTCGGGCGGCAGCGCGCTCGCTGCCTCGGGCACCACGCTCGGGCGGCGCGCGAGCTGGATCGGCAGGTGCTCGCTCGTGATCAGCCCGCCCTCGCTCAGGATGATCGCGCGCTCGACCGCGTTGCGAAGCTCGCGAACGTTGCCCGGCCACGCGTACGCCAGCAGCTGCTGCCTCGCGTCGACCGAGACGCCGGCCGCGGGCCGCCCGACCGCGGCGCACAGCTCGCGCACGAAGTGATCGAGCAGCGCGACGATGTCGTCCGGCCGTTCGCGCAGCGGCGGCAGGTGGATCTCGAACACGTGCAGCCGGTAGTAGAGGTCCTCGCGGAATTGCTTCTGTGCGATCGCCGCGCCGAGATCGCGATTGGTCGCCGCGACGATGCGCACGTCGGCTCTGCGCACCGCAGCGCCGCCGAGCCGCTGGAACTCGCGCTCCTGCAGCACGCGCAGGAACTTCGCCTGCACGGCCACGCTCATCTCGCCGACCTCGTCGAGAAACAGCGTGCCGCCGGCGGCCTGCTCGATGCTGCCGGCGCGCGCGCTCGCCGCGCCGGTGAACGCGCCCTTCTCGTGCCCGAACAGCTCGGACTCGAGCAGCTGCTCCGGCAGCGCGGCGCAGTTGAGCGCGACGAACGGGCCGTCCTTGCGCCGCGACGCGCCGTGGACGAAGCGCGCGACGACTTCCTTGCCCGTGCCGGATTCGCCGGTCAGCAGCACGGTCGCATCGGTCGCCGCGACTTTCGTCGCCTGCGCGAGCACGTCGCGCCATTGGCGCGAGACGCCGACCTGCCGGTGCGGCCCGCCGCTCGTCGCGAGCTCCTCGGTGAGGCGCGCGACGCGCTGCTCGAGCCTTGCTGCGCGCTCGCGCGCCTCGGCCGCCTGCCGCGCCTCCTCCGCGAGCTGCTCATGCGCGAGCGCGAGGCCGACGAGGTTCGCGATGCGACAAGCGATGAACGCATCCTCGTCGTCGTAGGCCGAGAACTTCCGCGAGAAGAAGAGCAGGCCGCCGACCGTCCTCCCGCGCACGCGCACCGCGGCGTTGAGCGTCGATCGGATCTGGTTGCGCAGCAGGACGCCCTTCATCGTCGAGTCGATGTCGGCGTCGACCCAGCGCTCCTCGCCGCGCGCGAGGAAGCGCGCCGTGCACGGATCGGGGTGGTCCTGGAGGTCGCGCGTGATCAGCGAGTCGCGCGAGAACAGCTCGCGCATGTGGGGCGCCCAGCGCGCCGGCTCGGGCTCGCCGACGAGATCCTGCGAGAGCGCATAGACGCGCGCGGAGTCGAGATTGTCGCCGAAGCGGCCGAGCACGAGCAGGTCGTGCGGCAGCGCTTCGCGCGCGACGACGGCGACCTGCTCGAAGACCTCGCGCACGTCGAGCGACTCGCCGAGGGTCGTGATCAGCGGCTCGAGCGCCTCGAGTCGACGCAGGCGCGCTGCGAGCTGCAATTCGCCGGAAGCGGGCATGCCGCATCCTACTCCGCTCGCCGGCCCCAACGGCTGCGCGCGCCCGAGAGCGGGATATCGTGCGCCGCCCGAAGGAGTCTCGGATGGCGGATGCGAGCGAAGCGCAGCGCGCACTGCGCGCGGCCTGGGACGACATGCTCGCGAGCCTGGCGGAGGCGCGCGCTGCGATCGATCAGCCGGCATTGATGCCGCCGCCGGCGAGCGAGCGCATTCTCGCCGAGGGCTACCGCTACCTGATGGGTCACGTGCACGCCGCAGTCGAGCGCGCGTTCCACGCCGACCCGCTGCGGCCCCAGTTTCGCAACGCGCTCTCGCCGGTGACGCGCGCGACGATCGACAACGCCGACGCGATCTACTTCTACGCGCCGCTGGACGGGCGGCGCAGCTACTTGTTACGGGGTGCGCCCAGCCCGGGCCGGAAGCCGCCGCACTACCTGATCTTCGAGACCAGCTTCGGCGTGCTCGCGGGCGATTCCGGCGAGCTCTCCGAGCTGCGCCCGGGCGTGAAGACGCAGACCGGGCGGCTCGATTCTTCGGAGCTCGCGCTGGCGCCCGACGGCAGCTTCGAGATTCTGCTCGCGCCGGAGCGGCCGGCGGGCTTCACCGGCAACTTCCTGCCGACGCTGAAGGTGGTCAGCCAGCCGCATCCGCTCGATCCGAGCATCGGCGCCGAGCGCTGCGCGCACTACGTGAGCGGCCGCCAGCTGTTCTACGACTGGGAACGCGAGGAAGCGTTCCACTTGGAGATCGCACCTCGAGCGGACGTCGGCGACCCGAGTGATTACGGCGCCGAGCAGGCCGCGCGCGAGCTGCGGCGCTTCGGCGAGATCGTGCGCGGCCAGATGAAGTTCTGGAACGCGTTCTGGACGATTCCGATGGGCACGTACGGGCCGCGGCCCGGCACGATTCCGGGCATCGGCTTCCCGCGCAACGCGTTCAACGCGATCAACGCCGCGTCGGGCGCCACCGGCGGCGGCATGAGCACGAACCTCTATGCAGGCGGCGTCGCGCAGCTCGCCGAGGACGAGGCGTTGATCGTCGAGAATCGCATTCGGCTCGCGCCCCAATACATCGGCTTCCAAGTCGCGAACCTCTGGGGCGAATCGATCGAGTACGCGAACCGCGTCGGCAGCAGGAACGGATTCCAATCGCACGTCGACGCCGACGGCGCGATCCGGCTCGTGCTCGCGCATCGCGATCCCGGCGTCCAGAACTGGGTCGACCTGACCGGCCATGCCGAGGCGTTCATGTCGCCGCGCTGGGCCTACAGCAAGACGCCGCCGGCGGAGCAGTGGCCGGCGATCACGGCGACGCGAGTGCCGCTCAGTGAGGTGCGCAAGCATCTGCCGGAGAGCACGCCGCCGTTCAGCGCCGCCCAGCGCCGCGCCGAGATCGCGCTGCGCCAACGCCACGTGCGGAAGCGCTTCCGCGCGTTTTGACGCCGCCGCGGGCGGCGACGCCGGTCAGCCGCAGGCGCCGCTGCTCATCACGCGCGCCACTTCCTCGTCGTCGAGGCCGAGAACTTCCGAGAGCACCTGATAAGTGTGCTCGCCGAGGCACGGGGCTGGGAAGCGCGGGCCGTTGTCGTAGCCCGCGATTCGGTACGCGTGGCCCTCGTACGGGACCTCGCCCATTTCGGGGTGCTGCATGCGGCGGAAGAACGCTCGGTGCGCGAGCTGCGGGTCGCGCTGGTGATCGCTCGAGCGCTGCACCATGCCGGCGGGAACGCCCGCGGCCTGCAGGCGCTCCATCAGCTCGCGCGGCGCAAATTGCAGGCTGAACGCGGAGAGCTCGCGATCGATCTCGTCGCGGCGCGCGCGGCGCCCGGCGAGCGTCGCGAGCTCGGCGCGCGTCGCCCAGGCGGGATCGCCGAGCGCGCGGCACAGCGCGCGCCACTGCGCGTCCGTCTCGACCGCGATCGCGCACCATTGGTCGCTGCCCGCGCACGGATAAGCGTCGTGCGGGAACGCGCCCGGCGAATCGTTGCCGGCGCGGCGCGGGCTCGCGCCGCCGAGCTGCACGCCTAACAGCTCGGGCGCGAGGAAGTGCAGCGACGACTCGAGCTGCGCTTGATCGATGAACTGTCCCTCGCCGGTGCGGCGGCGATGGTCCAGCGCCGCGATCAATGCGCTCGCGAGGAAGCGCGGCGCGATCGTGTCGGTGTAGGCGTTGAACGGGCCGCCCGGCGCGCGGTCGTCCCACCCGGTCACCTCGTAGAAGCCGCTCACCGCGGCCGCGTGATAGCCGTAGCCGCCGAGCTTCGCGGCGGGCCCCGTCTGACCCATCAGGCACGTGCTGGCCATGATCAGGCTCGGGTTCCAAGTTCGCGCGACCTCGTAGCCGAGGCCGAGCTCGCCCATCGTTCCCGCCGTGAACGAATCGAGGCAGACGTCCGCCCACTCGATCAGCCGCTTCGCGATCGCGAAGCCCTCGGGATGCTTCAGGTCGAGCTGCAGCGAGAGCTTCGACGTGTTGAACGACGCGAAGAATTGGCAGCGGTTGATGCCCGGGACGCCGTCCTTGAACGGGCCGACGAGCCGCAGCCGATCGGCGGGATTCGCGGTCTCGACGTGCACAACCGTCGCGCCGTGATCGGCGAGCGCCTTCGCGGAGATCGGGCCGACGCCGATCCACGAGAAGTCGGCGAACTTGACGCCGGCGAACGGCAGCGCGGAATCGCCGGCGGGCGCAGGGCTCGGCGTCTGCGCGGCGCGCACGCGCGCGGCCGCACCCGCCGGGCGCACGCCGCGCTCGGCGCCCGCCGCAGGCAGGCTCCCTAACACTTCTTTCGTGTGCTCGCCGAGGTCGGGCGCGGGGCGCGTCCACGCGATCGGCGTGCGCGACGCCTTCACGAATGCGCCGGGCGCGCGCAGCTCGCGGCCGTTCGGCAGCTTCGTCACGTCCCAGTAATCGCGCAGCGCCAGGTGCTCGAGCTGCATCACGTCGCGGGCGGTGTTCACCGGCGCGAGCGTGATCCCGCGCGCGACGCCGCCCGCGAACAGCTCGGCCTTCGTGTGCCTTCGCGTGAAGTCGGTGATGGCCGCGCGCATCGCGTCGACCGGATGGACGAGCGGCGCGCCGGTCAGCAGCCGCACCTCGTACGTTTCCCAATCCTCCGCGTCGGCCCACGCCTGCGTGACGGCGCCGCTCGCGATCATCCACGGGATCAGCGCGACCAGCGTCGCCTTCGTCGCGATCAGCACGACCTCGCCGTCGGCGCACGGATAGACGAGCGGCGTCACGAGCGTCGCCAACTGGAGCACGGTGCCGTTGCGCTCGATGTCCTTGCCCTGAATCGCGTGCGCGACCATCGCGTTGAGACCGGTCCAGAAGACGGCGGCCTGCACGGAGAGGTCGACGAGCTGGGCCTCGCCGGTGACGCGCCGCCGCTCGAGCGCGACGAGCGCCGCGAGCGCGGCCTCCGCGGACGCGTGGTGCCAAGTCTGCGGGACGGTCACGCGCACGGGCCGGCGGTCGGGCTCGCCATTCAGCGCCATCGCGCCGCCCATCGCGGAGAGCGTCAGGTCGGTCGCCAGGTGCTGCGCGTAGGGACCGCTCTGTCCGAACGGCGTGATCGCGACGTAGACGAGATCGGGACGCGCCTCGCGCAGCGCCGCGAAGCCGAGCCCGCGCGCGTCCTGCGCGCCCGGCGCGGCGTTCTCGACGACGATGTCGGCGCTCGCGACCAGCGCGAGGAAGTCCGCTCGCCCGCGCTCGCTCGCGAGATCGAGCACGACGCTGCGTTTGCCGCGGTTGTAGGCGTGGAAGCGCAGGCTCGCGAGGGCGGGCGGCTGCGCGGGATCGAGCGGCGGCTCGCGTCGCGAGTCGCATCCGCCGGGCGGCTCCAGCTTGATCACGTCGGCGCCGAGCCCCGCGAGCACGAACGTCGCGAGCTCCGCGCGCGCGTCGGTGAGATCGAGGACGCGGTAGGGAGCGAGCATCGAGTCGGGCGCAGGCATGGGCGAGATCCCTCAGGCCGGATGCGGGTCCGGGTCGAATTCGTGGCCGGGCTGCAGCTTGCGCAGGCCGGCGTACGCGTCGGTCGCGGACGCCTCGCCGAGGATCACGCGATGCACGGCCTCGCAGATCGGAAGGCGCAGCTGGTGACGCTGCGCGAGCTCGATCGCGGTGCCGACCGTCTTCACGCCTTCCGCGACCATGCCGAGGCTCGCGAGGATCTCGTCGAGCTTGCGGCCGCGGCCGAGCTGCTCGCCGACGGTGCGATTGCGGCTCTGCGGGCTGATGCAGGTCGCGACCAAGTCGCCGAGGCCCGCGAGACCGGCGAACGTCGCCGGCTCGCCGCCCATCGCGACACCGAGCCGCGTCAGCTCGCCGAGCCCGCGCGCGATCACGGTCGCGCGCGTGTTGTCTCCGACGCCGAGGCCCTGCGCCATCCCCGTCGCGATCGCGATCACGTTCTTCAGCGCGCCGCCGATCTCGCAGCCGACCACGTCGTGGTTCGTGTAGACGCGGAACAAGCCGCACGCGAAGACTCGCTGCAGCGCCGCGGCCACGGTGAGGTCCTCGGTCGCGATGACCGACGCTGCGGCGTTCCCGGCCAGGATCTCCTTCGCGAGGTTCGGGCCCGTCAGCGCCGCGGCGGGATGGCCGGGCAGCACCTGCGCGATCACTTGGGTCATGCGCAGCAGCGAGCCGCGCTCGAACCCCTTCGAGAGGCTCACCACTGGAATCCACGGATGGACGAAGCGCTTTGCCGCTTCGAGCGTCGCGCGGAAGCCCGAGGTGGGAACGCCGACCACGAGCAGCTGCGCCGAGCCGACCGCCTCCTCGAGGTCCGCAGTCGCGCGCAGCCGCTCGGGCAGCTCGAAGCCGCGCAGATACTTCGCGTTCTCGTGGCGGCGATCGATCGACTCCGCGACCTCCGGATCGCGCGCCCATAACAACGTGGGGTTCCCGAGGCTCGCGAGCGCGGCCACCGTCGTTCCCCACGAGCCCGCGCCCAGCACCGTCACTCGCATCGAAGCGCCCTCCCGAGGCACGGCGGCCCATTCTACGAGGGGCGGGGGGCATCGCGGCGCAGGAAAAGGCGGTGCCGCTCAGCTCGCCCCTTCGACCCGAATTCGCCCCACGATCTCCCCATGCTGCGGATCGTCGGGCTCGCGCGCGTAGTCCCAGCGCCAGCGCTGCGCCTCGACGCAGCGGATGCGCCCGCCCGCTGCCGCGCTTGCGTTGTGGGTGCGCAGGAAGCTCGCGAGGAACGCGCGCGCGAGCGCCTGCTTCTCGGCCTGCGCCTCGAAGCCCTGACGAATCACGCGGCGGTAACGCGCATCTCGGAATGCGGGCAGGGCGGCCTCGATCGGCGCGCGCCGCGGCTCGCCGGATTCGAAGGTCGCGACGACCGCGTACCACTCGACGACGCCTGACAAGTTCGGCTTCGAGTACATCTGCATCGCGGTGAACGGGAACTCCTCGATGCGGATTGCCCAACAAGCGATCAGGGCCGCCGCAAGCACGCGCAGGCGACGTGGCCAGCGCGCGCGGCCGTTCCCTGATCCATCGGTGCTCGGCGAACCCCGCTCACGAGCCCGCGTCTCGCGTCGAACGCCCGAGAGACCCGGCGCGCGGCGCGCGACCCAGCTGCGCGCCGTGTCCCAGTCGAACACGAGGGCTTGCAGGATGATCAGGTCGAAGAACAGCACGTTCTGCAGCAGCCAGATGCCGAGGTGCACGCCGAGCGTTGTCAGGGGCAGCACGATCCGTGCGCGGCGCGAGAACAGCACCAGCCCGTAGCCGATCTCGCCGGCGAGCGTCGCGAGGCCGATCGCCCAGAACAGCGCATCGGGCTCGTGGAGGAGACGCAGTGTCATGCCCCAGTCGAACTGCATCGGGTTCAACGTGTCGACGAGCAGGATGCTCTTCAGGTTGTCCGCGTGCGCCCAGTCGAGGCCGCCGCGGCGCAGCTTGCTGAGACCGGCAAAGACGTACGTCAGCGCGAGCACTGTCCATGACAAGTATCGAGGCCAGCCGTAGGCGAGCGAAGCAGCGCGCGCATCGGGCACCGGCTCGCCGCGGCGCGCGCGCAGCCAGCGATCGAGCGAGAAGCCGTCGCCGCACGGCGTGAACGCGAGCACGGCGAGCAGGTACAGAGGAATCAGGCCCGTGTGATAGAACCACGCGTACTGGCGCAGGATGCCGCCCAGCACGAGGTACGCGAAAGCCGCGAGCGGAACGCTCCAACGCGTGCGGAAGCCGAGCGCGGCGCAGCCGAGCAGCAGCGCGGTCGCGGCCTGGAACGCGCCGAGTGCGAAGGGGCTCGCGACGAAGCGCTCGAAGCCGATCGGCAGCGCGTAGAGCAGCGCGAGCAGGGGGCCTTCGCCGTGGATCAGCTCGCGCGGCAAGAGCGCGCTGCTCGGCAGGTGCTCCCAGAGCGTGCTCGCGAGCAGCACGCCGGCGACGAGCGCGCGCGTCGCGCCAAGCGCGCCGGGCGTCGCGGGCGGAACGAAGCGCGCGGCGAACCCGCGCGCGCGGGTCGCGAGCGCGAGCGCCTGATAACCGAGCAGCGCGAGCACCGCCCAGCGCCCGTCTTCGCGCCACGAATCGACGTAATACGTGAGCGAGTGGCGCGTCTGCGCGCGCGCGAGCGCGCGTGCGAGAGGCTCCGCGAACGAGCTCGGCTCGGCCCGGTACAGCCACGCGATCAGCTGGGGCGCGAGCCCCTCCCCGATCGCGATCCACGCGAGCACGATCGCCGCGATCCATGGCCACGCACGGCGCGTGCCCACCGGCCGCGCAGCGGCGCTCGCCGTCACAAGAAGCGCGCGCGCAGCTCGGGCGTCGGAAGCCAGCACTCTTCGCGCTTGCCCCACCAGCTGTACCGATTGCGCGCGATGACGTCGTATGCGGAGTCGCGCAGCGCGCGCGGCACGATGCGCAGCGCGGAAAGCAGCGGCCACACGCCGCCGAGCCGGCGCAGCACTTCGAGCGCGGCGTCGCTCTTGCGCCAGTGCTTCGCGCCGTCGACGAGCACGACGGTGTCCATCGCGTCTACCGGGAGACCGTGCCGCCCTAGCAGCTCCCGGCCAGCGGCGGATTGCAGCGACGCAAAACGGAACTGCCCGGGACGGTCGTGCCGAATCACCCACTGCACCGAGCCGTTGCAGAGGTTGCAGACGCCATCGAAGAGAAGAATGGGACCGCCCGCTTCCGACACGCACGACACGATAACGCCCGCTGCATCGCCTCCCGGTGACACCTCTCGGGGTCTGCCCCTTTTGGTGTCATTGCGACGAAGCTGGGCAGGAGCGGGCGGGGGTGACCGTCACACCGCGCGCGCGAAGTACTTCTTGCGCGTGCTCGAGATCGCGCGGTCCTCGCGCAGGCCTTGCGCGGTCAGCCACGTGACCAGCATCGCCGTGCGCGTCTCACCGACTCGGTGCGGATGCAGCTCGAGGATCAGCTTGCGAACGCCGCGCAGATCGATCGCGGGCAAGAGCTCCACCTCGCCGCCCTCGATGTCGATCACCAAGCAAGTGGGATTCACGCGCGCAATCACTTCGCCGACCACGTGCTGTGGAACGCGCACGCGCGTCGCTGCATCGCTGCGGCGCAGCAGTGAGCTGGAGGCGAATTCGCCTTCGACGTAGAGCTCGGCTTCACCCGCCTTGCGCGCGAGCACCGCGTTCACGAGCCGCGGCGCGACGCCGTTGGCCGCGTAGGTGGCGCGAATTCGCGGCAGCAGCGCGGGGTTCGCCTCGTAGGCCGTCACGTTCTCGCTGCCGACGCGCAGCGCGCACAACGTCGACAGCAAGCCGAGGCCGGCGCCGACCTCGAGCACGACGTCGCCCGGCTCGACGCGGAGTCGTACGCAGCGCGCCTCGCCCCGCTCGTAGCGCTCGGAATAGAGCGCGCGGCGCAGTGCGGGCGTCGCATCGGGACCCAGCTCGAGCACTACCCCGTGAAGCCGCACGCGCGTGGGGCGCGTCAGCAGGCGCCACGCGAAGCGCGGATAGCGCCCCAGCGAGCCGAGCCACCAGCGGAGCCGCGTCATCGCGCGATGATGGCGCGCAAGTCACCAGAACGGGGACGTTCATACGAAACGGTGACTTTGGTGCCACTCGCGCCGCCAGGTGTGGCACCGAAGTCACCGGCAAGTATGAACGTCCCCGTGGTGACTTATGCGAGCGCGGGCTCGGCCTTGCGGGCGGTGGCGTGCGCGCTCTTGCTGACGATGCCGGTCGCCTCGTCGAGGCCGGCGAGCATGCGGCCGTAGAGCCGGATCTTCAGTGACTCGAGCACGATGAAGCCGAACAGCGCGCAGATCGATTTCGAGACGGCGCCCGCGAGGCCGACCATCTCGAGCATCGCGTCGCCGTCGCCGCCCTTCGCGAGCACGAGCACGACGAGGCCGAACAGCGTGCCGATGAAGCCGATCGGCGGCAGGATGTTCGAGAACATCGTGACCGGCTTCGCGTAGTTCGCCTCGTACTCGTTCGTCACGTACTGGCGCGACGCGTCGATCAGGAACGCCATCGGCATCTTCTCGGGGTTGTCGCGCTGCGAGCTGCGAAGCACGCGCAGCACCTGCACGGCGATCGGCTCGTGCGCGCTCGGGACGTCGCGCTCGAGCGCGGCCTTGATCTCCGCCGCGCTCACCTTCCGGGTGACGGCGAAGCCGCGCATGCACGCGCGCAAGCCCCACCAGAAGGGGAACCAGACCGCGATCAGCGCCACACAGGTGACGACCAGCGCCGCGATCGAGCCGGCGTTCCAGGTTGCTTCAGGTGCCATGGTTGGGGGTCTCCAGCGTCTGTTTCTTCGGGATGCCGCGCTTGCCGCGGGTCAGCGGGAGTGCGTGACTTTCAGCCGCTCCTCGGGATCGTCGTCGCGCCAGTACTGCTCCTCGACCAGCTCGAGCGCCTTCTCGAGCTTGGTGCGGCGGCCGACCGGGTAATCGACGAGCAGGTCGTGCTTGCCGCGGAAGCGCAGCTTCACGTCGTCGATCAGCGCTTCGGCGCGGTGCGGCGAGTCGAGCTTCGCGAGCACCTCGATCGCGACGAAGCGGATGCCCGCGTCGAGCCCGCCGATCTCGGGGTGATGGCTGGTCCAGTCCTTCGCGAGCAGCGGCTCGACGTGATCGTCCATGTAGCCGTAGAAGAAGTCCTTGAAGAGCTTCAGACCCGAGCGGTCGCTCCGTAACAACATCGAGTCGAGCGTCCTCAGGTGGCGCACCAGGTCGCCGTGCGTGCGCTGCATCTCGCGCCGGATCTCGGCCAGCGTCTCGCCGCCGAGCGGCTTGCTGACGCGCGTCATGTCGACGTCTTCGAGGGGGACCGCCTCGTAGCTCGCGCACGCGCAGAGCGCGCCGGCGAGCAGGGCCCCGAGGAACGTGCGAGCTCGCTTCGCCATGTTCACTCCTCGTCCTCGCCGTAATAACCATCGGTCACGTCGACGTCGGCGTGCTCGTGGTACATGCGGCGGAGCAGCGCGTGCAGCGGGTGATCGCGCCGCGCACGCAGCTCGTTCGAGAGGCCGTCCGTCTCGAGCGTCGCCTTGTAGAGCGGCAGCGTCCGGCGGCGCGCTTCGATCTGGGCGCCCAGGCGCTCGAGCAGCGCGCTCGTCTCGGCGATCTCCTTGTTGAGCTGCGAGAGCTGCGCCGCGTCGAGCTTCTCGCCGCTGCCGGTCGCCGCGACGAGCTCGCCGTCCTCCGCCCGCGCCGCCGGCGGCGCGGTGTGCGAGCCGCCCGCGAGCCGGCCCTGCAGGCTGACCAGGCGCGCCTTCACCTCGTCGCGCTGCGTCTTCAGGCGCGCGAGCCCGCTCTCGAGGTCGTCGATGCCCTTGCCCTCGGCGTAGCCGAGATAGACGAGCACGAGGCTGTCCGAGAACGCGCCGACGAGCGTCTTCAGGCGCTCCGCCTCCGGCTCGCCGCCGGCGATCCAGCGCTCGAGCGCGCGCGAGCGCGTCGCGCCTTCGGCCGCCGGGCGCACGAGCGCCAGGTACTCGCTCTCGCGGCCCTGGCGTTGCAGCGCGGCCGTGATGCCCGGCCAGATCTGGCGATCGAACGGGAAGATCTTCAGCGCGGCGCGGTACTGGCGGATCGCGACGTCGATCTCCTCTGAGGTCGGATGCTTCGCGTAGACGAGGTACGCGTCGCCGACGCCGCGCGCGGCCTCGTGCGCGGCGTAATAAGCCGAGTCCGGCACGCCCTCCTTGCCCTCGTTCGTCGCGTAGTAGAGGAACACGCCGAGGTAGCGCGTGTAGAGGCGCGCGGCGTTGCGCGCCGCTTCGTCGGCCTTGTGCGGCAGCGACTGGCTCTGCGCGAGGTAGTAGTC
>DASTOI010000485.1:0-3239 GCA_035762585.1 Myxococcota bacterium | reverse complement strand
CCGACGGGATGATCATCCACGCGTTCACGACCGAGAAGTACGTCGCGGAGGAGACGCTGCCGGCGATCGAGCGCGGGCTCGCAAAGGCGGGCAAGAAGCGCAGCGACTTCCAGCTCGCGTACCCGGTGTTCGTCGTCACCGGCAGCGACGAGAAGAGCTGGGTGCAGTCGCGCACCGCGGTGACCAAGCAGATCGCGTTCTACGGCTCGACGCCCGCGTACCGCCCGGTGCTCGAGAAGCACGGCTGGGGCGAGCTGCAGAGTGAGCTGAACGCGATGAGCAAGCGCGGCGAGTGGGACGAGATGGGCCGCCGAATCAGCGACGAGATCCTCGAGGAGTTCGCGGTGGTCGGCTCGCCGAACGAGATCCCGCGCAAGCTGAAGCAGCGCTATGGGCAGCACGTCGACCGCGTGCTCGCGACCTTCGCGTTCGCGAGCGACGAGGCGCGCCGCGCCGCGCTCGAGGAGCTGCGCGCGAAATGAGCCTGCCGCAGTACGAGACGCTCGAGCTCGCGCACGAGCCGGGCGGCATCCTGCGCGTCTGGCTGAACCGTCCCGGCAAGCGCAACGCGCTGAACACGGCCGCGCTCGACGAGCTGGCCGATTGTTACGGGCGCCTGCAGCGCGAGTGGGAGACGCGCGTCGTCGTGCTGGCCGGCCGCGGGCTCTCGTTCTGCGCGGGCGCCGACCGCAAGGACCCGCCCGCGTCGGCCCGCACGCGCCGCTCCTCCGGAGCGACCGAGCGCGAGCGGCGCTGGGCCGCGCAGATCGGGCGCCGCGCCTGCGCCGCGATCGCGGACTGCGAGGCCATCACGATCGCGCGCGTGCACGGGCACGCGGTCGGCGGCGGCCTCGCGCTCGCGCTGTGCTGCGATTTCCGGATCGCCGCGAGCGACACCGTGTTCCACGTGCCCGAGGTCGATCTCGGCATTCCGTTGTTATGGGGCGCCACGCCGAAGCTGATCTACGAGGTCGGCGCCGCGCGAGCACGCGAGATCATCCTCGCGTGCGATCGCTTCGACGGCGCGGCGGCCGAGCGCTGGAACGTGGTGCACAAGAGCGTGGCGCCCGCCTCGCTCGACGGGGAGGTCGACGCGCTCGCGAAGCGGATGGCCGCGAAGCCGGAGATCGCGGTGCACATGGCGAAGACGCAGCTGCGCGGCTACGCGCGCATCGCCGCGCTCGGCGACGCGACCGAGGCCGACGCGGACCTGATGCTCGGCGCCTCGCGCGTCGGCGTGGCGCGGGATTCGTTCAGGATTCCGGAATAGCAAGCAGCGCGAAGCGCCAGTGGCCTCCGCGCGGTGACCTCGGAAGCGGACCGCGTTCGCCCGGCGATCAGCGACTCGGAGCCCCGTCCCCCGCCGCGACCGCCTTCTCCAGCTCCTCGAAGCTCGCGACGATCGCGTCGGCGAACGCGGCGAGCTCGGGCACGAGCTGCGGGTCGGCGATGCAGCCGAAGCTGAGCTCGCCGGCGTAGCTCGCGAGCGCAACGCCGAGGCCGAGGCCCTCGGCGAGGTTCACTGCCGGCGCGAGCGAGTGCAGCCGCGCGCCGAACACTCTCACCGGCCGCGGCGGCCCCGGGATGTTCGTGACGACCAGGTTGAACGGGCGCGCCTGCATCGCCGCGCGCGCGGCCGCACCCATCAGCGCAGAGGTCGTCCACTCCGCGAGCTCCCCTAACAGCTCGAGCCCCGCGATCTGCTCGGACGCTTTCGCGCGCTCGCTCGCCTCGCGCACGAGCGCGTGCCGCTCGCGCGCGTCCGCGACACCGACCGGCAGATCGACGATGCAGAGCGAGATGCGATTCCCCTTGGCCTCGGGCTCCCCGGGCGTGCGGCGATTCACCGGCACGCTCGCGCGCAGCACGAGCCCCTCGACGTCCGTGTCCGCCGAGAGCAGCGCCCGCAGCGCACCCGCGACGCAGCTGAGCGCGAGCTCGTTCAGCGTGCCGCCGAGCGCGCTGCGCAGCGCCGATGCGCGCTCCATCGAGAGCGCGCGCCACACGAAGCTGCGCTCGGGGCCGAGCGGCGCGTTGAACGGCGTGTGCGGCGCCGGCTGGAGCGCCGCGCCGAGCGTCTCCCCGAGCGCGCCCGCGCGCCGTACCACGTTCGCCGCGAGCTGCTCCAGCTCCTCGCGCCCCTCGAGCAGCCGCGGCAGGCGCTGCAGCGCGCCGAGCCACTGCTCCGCGCGGCGCCCGACCTCGTGCCGCAACAACTCGTCGCGCGTCGGCGCGGGCCGCGCTTGCCACGGCGCCGGCGGGAGCGGCACGTCCTCCCGCTCGCCCATCAGCAGCGCCGTCAGCCACGAGAAGCCCGCGATGCCGTCGGCCATGCAGTGGTGCAGCTTCGCGAGCAGCGCGATGCGGCCGCGCGAGAGCCCTTCGATCCACCACAGCTCCCACAGTGAGCGCGAGCGATCGAGCGGCTCGGCCAGCAGCCGCGCGACGACCTTCTCGAGCTCGCGCTCGCCGCCGGGCTTCGGGAGCGCGGTGTGCAGCACGTGCAGCGCGAGATCGAAGCGCTCGTCGTCGACCCAGTGCGGGTGATGATCGACCGGCGCGAACGCGAGCCGCTGGCGCGTGCGCGGCACGAGGTGGAGGCGCGCACCGATGCGCGCGCGCAGCGCCGCGACGTCGAGCGCGCCGGTCGCGTCCTGCAGCGGCTGCGCGTCGAGCCAGCACAGCACCGCGACGTGCTGCGGCGCGTGCGGCGTCTCGAGATCGAGGAACAAGCGATCCTGCGCCGGAAGTCGCTCCGCGAAGGGCTCCATGGGCGAGCAGGATAGGCGCCGTGCGCGCGCGCAGGACTCGAAATCCGGCAAAACTCGGAGCGAGTGCCAGACGCGCGCCGGCTACTCGCCGAACAGCGCGCCCTGCTCCGCCGCTTCGAGCAAGCGCGCGTCGTCGTTGCGCACGTCGTTCACGCGCGCGGACACGCGGCGCGCGACGAGCTGCGCGCCGCGCGAGACCGGCAGCGCCGCGAGCACTGCGCGCACGTCGAGCGCCGCCGGCGAGAGCCACGCGTCGTATCCGCTCGGGTCGACGACGATCGGCATGCGGTCGTGCAGCGCCCGGATGTTAGGCGCCGCCGCGGTCGTGACGATCGCCACACTTTCGAGAGCGCCGCCCGCAGGCGGATGCCAGCGCTCCCAGAGCGCCGCGAACGCGAACAGCTCGCGCTCCGGCAGCGCGATGTGGAACGGCTCGCGCGCCGCCGTTCCGCCGCGCCACTCGTAGAA
>DASTOI010000484.1:0-11378 GCA_035762585.1 Myxococcota bacterium | reverse complement strand
CCGTCCGGATCGAACGATCCGCTGCCGTCGAGCGTGACGACCTCGCTGCCGTTGTCGTCGTCGTCGAGGAGCGTCTGGTCGGCGCCCGGCACTGCCACCGGCGCCTGCCCGCCGTTCACCGGCTCCACGACGATCGTCACGGAATCGGTCGACTCGTTGCCGTCGTCGTCGGTCACGGTGAGCGTGATGGCGTGGGTCCCGACCGCGAGATTCTTCTCGAGCGTCGCGCCCGAGCCCAACGACATCGCGCCTTCGGTCCAGACGAAGCTCGCGATCGACCCGTCCAGATCGCTCGAGCCGGCGCCGTCCAGCGTCACGAGCTCGGCGCCGCTGTCGTCGGCATCGACCACCGTCTGGTCGCTCCCCGCATTGGCGACCGGCGGCAGGTCGACCACGTCGGACGTGCGGATGACGATGTCGTCCCAGCGCACCATCTCGCTCTCGCCGGTCAGATCCGCCATCAGGAAGAGCCGCGTGACGTTCTGGAACTGCGTGAACGTCAGCGTCTCGAAGTCGGCGGTCGCGCTCACCGGGAAGGCCGTGAACTGCGGCACCGCCGGCAGGCTCGGGTCGTAGCTCGTGCTGATCAGGAGCTGCGTCGCTTGAAAGGCGCGCAGGTCGAGGCTCTCGAGATCGAACGCGCCGCCGTCGACGCGCTCGAGAACGATGCCCTGGCGATCCTGCCCGAGCCCCGGCGTGGTCTCGAAGCCGTGCGAGGTCTCGTAGCCGTTCTCGAGATCGTGGAAGTGTCCGCTGCGGAAGGCGGTCGCGTCGTTGGGGACCCAGAACCCCTCGACGTGCATTCCGCTCTCGCGGAAGTGCTGGCTGTCGGGGTGGAGCCGTCCGCCGGGCTGCGGCTCGTGTCCATTCGGGACGTCCGCGGTGTCCGTGAACGAGATCGTCGAGACGCGGCGGAACTCGTAATAGTCGGCGGGCCGCGGGCCCGACAGCGCCGGCGTATCCGAGAAGTACAGGTACTTCTGATAGAGCGCGCCCGCCGTTTGCTGCCCTAATACATCGTTGCTGTAGTCGAGCGTGTGCTCGTAACCGTCGGTCCAGGTCACGACGAACGCGAAGCCCGCCAGATAGGGCACGTTCGTCGAGTCGGTGTCGAAGCTCTCCGAGCGGCGATTGTTCACGGACCCGCCGGGCGGCACGCCCGTCCCGGCAGGCGCCGGCGCCACGCCGTCGAGCGACCAGACGTGGCGGCTGAACGGGATCAGCTCGCCGTTGTCGGCATTGCAGTTCTCGACGCAGAGCAGCTCACCGGCGAGGCCGTCGAGCCCGATCATGCTGCGGCGCGTGTCTTCGAGACTCGCATTCAGCGCGCGGACCATCCGCAGCTCGCGGATCGCCACTCCGCCCGGATCTGCGGTGTTCTTCAGGCGCACGAAGAAGCGCTGCGCCGTGTCTTCCCGGTAGCGCTCGATCCGAAGCTCGAACGCGTGCGAGCTGTTGCTGACGGGATGGAGGCCTTCGAGCGCGTCGAGCCGCAAGCCCTCCGCCGTGCCGCCCACGTTCGTGAGGCGCACGTGCGTGACGAGGTCGTTCGCGCCGAAGTCGAGCGCGAAGTGCTTCACGCTCGCGAAGTCGCGCTCCTGCGTGAGCGGATAGCTGGTGCGCCCGGTCGCGGTGTCGAGCGTGCCGATCGACGCGAAGCTCGCGCCGTCGCTGCTGACCTCGACGAGCACCTGAGCGCTGTCGGTTTCGCCGAGCCCGCCGACGTACGCCGAGACGAGCAGATCGTTGGCGCCCGCGATGTTGCGCAGCGGCTGTGCGAAGGAGAGCGTGGTCGACTCGCCTACGTCGAACACGTCCGAGCTCGTGCCGCCGAACGGCAAGCCCGAGTCGTTCACGAAGCGGTAGTCGGGAACGCCGAGCGCCACGGCTCCGGCGCCGGTCGACGAGCCGACCGCGTCGACCGCCGCGACGGGATAGGAGGCCACCGCCCGAGCACCAGCCGAGGCGGTGAGAGCTGCCGCAAGAGCTGCCGATAGACGCAAGGGTGTCATCTGCACGTCGCGTTCGATCCTCGTGACGACCGGGACGATCGTCCCACACTACGTGGCCCGGAGCGCAGGATCGGTACCGCGATTTACGCGAGTCTTCGCTGCTTCCGACTCGCTGCGCGTGAGTTGCCTCCGCACGGCATCCCGCGTGCGGCCGCCCGTTCGGCGGCCGGCGAGCCGCGGGCGTCCCTACGAGGCAGGCGGCGAGGCGCTCGCCGCGCGGCGGAACTCGTAGTAGTCGACCGGACGCGGGCCCGACAGCGCCGGGGTCGCGCTGAAGTAGAGGTACTTCTGATAAAGCGCGCCTCTCACCTGACTCCCGAGCACGTCGTTGCTGTAGTCGAAGGCGTGCTCGTAGCCGTCGGCCCAGCTGACGAGGAACGCGAAACCCGCCAAGTAAGGCTCGAACGCGGAGTCCGTATCGAAGCTCTCCGAGCGGCGATTGCCGACGGAGCCCCCCGGCGGGATTCCGGTTCCGGCGGGTGCGGGCGTGAGTCCGTCGAGCGACCACACGTGGCGGCTGAACGGAATCAGCTCGCCGTTGTCGGCGTTGCAGTTCTCGATGCACAGCAGCTGCCCGTTCAGGCCGTCCAGGCCGACCACGCTGCGGCGCGTGTCCTCCAGAGTCGCCGAGGGCGCGCGGATCATGCGGAACTCTCGAATCGCGACGCCGCCGGGATCGGCGGTGTTCTTGATGCGCACGAAGAAGCGCCGCGCCGTGTCCTCGCGATAGCGCTCGAAGCGGATCTCGAACGCGTGGGTGGTGTTGCTGACCGGATGCAGCCCCTCGAGCGCGTCGAGCCGCAGCCCCTCGGCGGTGCCGCCCAGGTTCGTGAGGCGCACGTGCGTCACGAGGTCGTTTCCGCCGAAATCGAGCGCGAAGTGCTTCACGCCCGCGAAATCACGCTCTTGGAAGAGCGGGTAGCTCGTGCGACCGGTCGCGGTGTCGAGGGTCGCGATCGTCGCGAAGCTCGCGCCGTCGCTGCTCACCTCGACCAGAATTTGCGCACTGTCCGTCTCGCCTAGGCCTCCGACGTAGGCTGAGAGCAGGAGGTCGTTTGCACCCGGCACGTTCCGCAGCGCGCGAGCGAACGTGAACGTCGTCGACTCCCCGACGCCGAAGACGTCGGTGCTCGTGCCGCCGAACGGCAGGCCCGAGTCGTTGACGAAGCGGTAGTTGGGGACGCCCAGCGCGACGGCGGCGGCGCCGGTCGACGAGCTGGGCGCGGCGACCGCCGCCACGGGGTAGGAGGTCACCCTCGGCGGCCCGCATCCGGAGCCGACGACCACTGCCGCTAGAGCTGCCGAAAGGCGCAAGCCTGTCATCGGTACCTCACCTCGGGACCTCGCGACGACCTCGCGATCGTCTCACACGAAACAGGCCATCGGGGTGAAACAGCGCTCGCGTTTTGCACCCGCCGCCGGTCGCCCCAGGCAGAATTCCCAGCGTTGGGACGCCACGCGCCGGTGGCCCGCGGGCACTCAAGTTCTAGTTCGAGGTGGGCGAACTACCGCGCTCGGGTCCCGCACGCGGAACGGGTTTGGGTTGGGAGCTTGATGAGCAATCCGTTCAGCCAGTTCTCGTGTGTTGTTGCCGGTGAGGAATCGCTGCTGATTCAGTGCGGCGATCGACTGCTCGAGCGCGGCCACGCGATCCGCGCGGTGATCACATCCGCCGCTCAGATAAGAGAATGGGCGGACCAGCGGAAGCTGCCGGTCGTTGCGCCCGGAAAAGGCTTGGCGTCGCGGCTCGGTGATGCGCCCTTCGACTACTTCTTCAGCATCACGAACCTCGCGCTGATCCCGCGCGACGTGCTCGCGCGCGCAACGCGCGCGGCGATCAACTTCCACGACGGTCCGCTGCCCCGATACGCGGGCCTCCACGCGCCGGCCTGGGCGATCGCCGCGGGCGAGCCCGAGCACGGCGTCACGTTCCACGCGATGACCGGCGGCGTCGACGAAGGCGCAATCCATGTGCAGCGGCGCTTCCCGATCCTGCCGGAAGACACGTCGTTCACGCTGAACGCGCGTTGCTACGAGGCGGGCATCGAGGCGTTCGAGGCGCTGATCGACGACCTCGCGCACGGCCGCGCGCAACCGGTCGCGCAGGACCTGACGCAGCGCAGCTATTTCGGCCGCCACGACCACCCGGCCGGCGCGGGCGCGCTCGACTTCCGGCGACCCGCCGCGGAGCTCGTGCGTCTCGTGCGAGCGACCCGCTTCGGCCGCCACGACAACACCTTCGGCTCGGCGAAGCTCGCGCACCGCGGCGCGATCTGTTTGGTCACGGACGCGGAGCTCGGCGCGCGCGACGGCACCGCCGCCGGAGCCGTCGTGCGGCTCGGCGCAGACGCGCTCGAGATCGGTGCGGGCGACGGCGTGCGCGTCTCGCTGCAGGGCTTCACGTGCCCGCGCGGAATCGCGCTCACGCCCGAGCAGGCGGCCGCGCGGCTCGGTCTCGCGGTCGGCGAGATCGTCGCTGGACCGGACGACGAAGCGCGCCGCCAGCTGACCGAGCTCGAGGCGCGCGCCTCGCGCGAGGAGCGCGAGGCCGTACGCCGGCTCGAGCGCTTCGAGCGCATCGACCTCCCCTACCGGCGCGCCGCCGGCGCCGAGGCGTCGCAGCCCCCGCTGCGTGTCGAGCTTGCGCTGCCTGGGAACCGTCTCGATGGCGACACGTTGATCGCGGCGTTCGGGGCCTACCTCTCGCGCATCACCGGCCGCAGCGAGATCGACCTCGGATTCAGCGACGGAGCGCTGCGTGAGGCAGCGAGCGGGCACGACGCGTTCGCATCCGCGGTCGTCCCGCTGCGGCTCGCGTTCGCGGCGGAGGCGAGCACCTCGAGCTTGGCGGGCATGCTCGGCGCCGCGCGCCTGCAAAGCCCGCTGATGACCGACCTGATCGCGCGCTACCCGCGGCTCGCCGCGAGCCGCGCGCTCGTCGACGGCGCGCACGCGTCGGTCGTCGCCGCGCTCGCCGACGATCCGCAGCGCTTCGCGCTCGGCGCCGAGACCGAGCTCGCGTTCGTCGCGGCGCCCGACGGCTCGCGCGCGAGCCTCGCGCTGAGCGCGCGCGCGTTCGACGCCGCCGCTGCGGAGTCCTTCCGCGAGCCGCTCGAGACGTTCATCGCCGGCGTCGCTTCCGCGCGACCGGAGCAAGAGCTGCGCCGCGTGAGCCTGCTCGGCTCGGCGGCGCTCGCGCAAGCTCTCAGGGAGTGGAACGACACCGCGGAGCCGCATCACGCGCGCTGCGTGCACGAGTGGATCGCCGAGCAGGCGACCCGCACGCCCGACGCGATCGCGGTGCGGCACGAAGCGGCGAGCCTCACCTATCGCGAGCTGCTCGCCCGAGCTGAGCAGCTGGCGAGCTACCTGAGCCACGCCGGCATCGGCCCGGACGCGCTCGTCGGTCTCTATCTCGACCGTTCGATCGAGATGGTCGTCGCGATGCTCGGCACGCTGCTCGCCGGCGGCGCGTACCTGCCGCTCGACCCCGCCTACCCCGCCGAGCGCGTCGACTACGTCGCGTGCGACGCCGGCGCGCGCGTCGTGATCACGCGCGAGCGGCTGCTTCCCGGCACGTCCGGCATGTCCGCGCAGATCGTCGCGATCGATCGCGATTGGCCCGCGATCGCGGCCGCCGCACCGGTCGAGCTGCGCGGCCGCGCAACACCCGAGAACCTCGCGTACGTGATCTACACGTCCGGCTCGACGGGCAAACCGAAGGGCGTCTGCGTCGAGCACCGCAACGTCTCGAACTTCTTTCAGGGCATGGACGCGCGCATCCCGCACGATCCGCCCGGGACGTGGCTCGCCGTCACCAGCCTGAGCTTCGACATCTCGGTGCTCGAGCTGCTCTGGACGCTCGCGCGCGGGTTCGAGGTCGTGATCTACGCCGACACGCAGCGCGCGACGGCCGGCAAGGCGAAGCGGAGCTCACGTCCGATCGACTTCGGCCTCGCGATGTGGGGCAGCGACGTCGAGCCCGAGCGCGAGAAGTATCGGCTGATGCTCGAGAGCGCGCGCTTCGGCGACGCGCGCGGCTTCAGCTCCTTCCACACGCCCGAGCGCCACTTCGGAACGTTCGGCGGGCTGTTCCCGAATCCCGCGCTCACCAGCGCGGCGCTTGCGACCGTGACGTCCCGCATCCGGCTGCGCGCGAGCAGCTGCGTGCTGCCGCTGCATTCCCCGATTCGCGCCGCGGAGGACTGGGCGGTCGTCGACAACCTGTCGAACGGGCGCGTCGAGGTCTCGTTCGCGACGGGCTGGCAGCCGAACGACTTCGTGATCCGCCCGAGCGGCTTCGGCCTCACGTCGGAACAGCGCTTCGAGCAAATCCGCGAGTTCGAGCGGCTCTGGGCCGGCGAGGCGGTCGAGTTCGCGAATCCGCTCGGGAAGATGGTCGCGACGTCGACGCTGCCGCGGCCGATCCAGAAGTCGCTGCCGATCTGGATCACGAGCGCGAACAACGTGAAGACCTTCGAGGAGGCCGGCGCGCGCGGGTACAACCTGCTGACGCACCTGCTCGGCCAGACGCTCGAAGAGGTCGCCGACAAAATCGCGGCCTATCGCCGCGCGCGCGCGGCCGCGGGCTTCGATCCCGCCGCGGGCAAGGTCACGCTGATGCTCCACACGTTCGTCGGCGAGAACGACGCAGACGTGCGCGAGCTCGTGCGCGAGCCGATGAAGCAATATCTGTCGAGCGCGATGTCGCTCGTGATCGGCTTCGCGTGGTCGTTCCCGGCGTTCAAGCGGCCCGGCGACCCGAGCAAGAAGCCGCAGGACATCGACCTCGCGAGCCTCTCGCCCGAGGAGATCGACGCGATCCTCGAGTTCGCGTTCGAGCGCTACTTCGAGCGCAGCGGCCTGTTCGGCTCGCTCGAGACGTGTCAGGCGATGGTCGAGCGCGTGAAGCGCGCGGACGTCGATGAGATCTGCAGCTTGATCGACTTCGGTCTCCCGACCGAGCGCGTGCTCGCCGGCCTCGAGCGGCTCGACCAGCTGCGCATCGCATCGAACGAGCGCGCGGACGAGGCGGCGGACTTCTCGTTGCCGGCGCTCGTGTCGCGGCACCGCGTCACGCACATGCAGTGCACGCCCTCGATGGCGAAGATGCTCGCGATGGATCCCGACTCGCGCGGCGCGCTGCGCGAGATCCGCCACCTGATGATCGGCGGCGAGGCGTTCCCGATTTCGCTCGCGCGCGACCTCGACGGCCTGGTCACGGGCACGGTCACGAACATGTACGGCCCGACCGAGACGACGATCTGGTCGTCGACCGAGCCGGTGGTCGGCTCGCCGGCGCAGATCTCGATCGGACGCCCGATCACGAACACGCAGTTCTATGTGCTCGACGCCGCGCTCGAGCCGCTCCCGGTCGGCATTGCCGGCGAGCTGTGCATCGGCGGCGACGGCGTCGTGCGCGGCTACCACGCGCGCCCCGAGCTGACCGCGGAGCGCTTCGTCCCGGATCCGTTCCGCGGCGTTCCCGGCGCGCGGCTCTATCGCACCGGCGACCTCGCTCGCCTGCGCCCCGACGGCAGCGTCGAGTTCCTCGGGCGGCTCGATCATCAGGTGAAAATTCGCGGCCACCGTATCGAGCTCGGCGAGATCGAGGCGCACCTCGGGCGCGTGCCCGGCGTCCGCGAGGGCGTCGTGGTCGCGCGCGAGGACGTGCCCGGCGACGTGCGGCTCGTCGCGTATTGGACGTCGAACCCGCCCGTCCCCGTCGATCCGGTGCGCGAGAGCCTGCGGCGCGCGCTGCCGGAGTTCATGCACCCGTCCGCGTTCGTGCCGCTCGGGCAGATGCCGCTCACGCCGAACGGGAAGATCGACCGCAAGGCGCTGCCGGCGCCCGAGCGCACGCGCGACGTGCCCGCGCACGAGTTCCGTCCGCCCGATGGCAATCTCGAGCGCATGATCGCCGAGGTGTGGGCGAAGGTGCTGCAGGTCGACGCGATCGGCGCGAACGACAACTTCTTCGATCTCGGCGGGCACTCGCTGCTCGTGGTGCAGGCGCACCGCGAGCTGCGCGATACGCATGGGCAGAAGCTGACGCTGACGGATCTCTATCGATTCCCGACGATTCGCGGCCTCGCGGCGCACTTGGCGGCGCGCGAGGCGCCCGGAGCGGCGGTGGTCGAGAGCCAATCGCGCGGCGATCTCCGGCGCGCGGCCCGGCGGCGGCGCGCACCCGGCTGAGCAACGCCTCGCGACGAAGCGAGGGTTCGAGGAAGCGTGTCGACCGATCCCCAAGACATGGACAGCGGCTCCGACATCGCCATCGTCGGGATGGCGTGCCGCTTCCCGGGCGCCCCGGACCCAGACGCGTTCTGGCGAAACCTGCGTGACGGTGTCGAGGCGCGCGTCGAGCTGACAGCGGAAGACCTGCGCGCCGCCGGTGTCCCCGAGTCGATCTCGAGCGACCCCAATTACGTGCGCAGCGCGTTCCCGCTCGAGGGCATGCCGCTGTTCGACGCGGAGTTCTTCGGGATGAGCCCGAAGGACGCCGCGATCATGGATCCGCAGCACCGGCACTTCCTCGAGTGCTGCTGGGAAGCGCTCGAGAGCGCGGGGCACCCGCCGGCGCGCTTCAGCGGCTCGATCGGCGTGTACGCGGGCTGCGGAATGAGCGCGTACATGATGTTCAACCTGCTGACGAACCCGGAGCTGATGCGTTCGGTCGGCCTGTTCTTGGTTCGCCACACCGGCAACGACAAGGACTTCCTCGCGACGCGCGCATCGTTCGAGCTCGACCTGCGCGGGCCCAGCGTCAGCGTGCAGACCGCGTGCTCGACCTCGCTCGTCGCGGTGCACACCGCGGCGCAGGGCCTGCTCTCGCAAGAGTGCGACATGGCGCTCGCGGGCGGCGTCACGATCGAGCTGCCGCATCGCACGGGCTACACGTACGTCGACGGCGAGATTCTCTCGCCGGACGGCCATTGCCGGCCGTTCGATCACCGCTCCGCTGGGACGGTCTTCGGAAGCGGCGCCGGCGTCGTCGTGCTGCGCCGGCTCGCCGACGCAATCGCCGACGGCGACGAGATCCTCGCGGTGATCCGCGGCTCGGCGATCAACAACGACGGCGCGAACAAGGCCGGCTACCTCGCGCCGAGCGTCGAGGGTCAAGCGGGTGCAGTCGCGGAAGCGCTGCAGGTCTCGGGCGTCCGCGCGGACGAGATCAGCTACGTCGAGGCGCATGGCACCGGCACGCCGATCGGCGACCCGATCGAGATCGCGGCGCTGACGGAGGCGTATCGCGCGAGCACGCAGAAGAGTAATTTCTGCGGGATCGGCTCGGTGAAGGGGAACATCGGGCACCTCGATACCGCCGCCGGCGTCGCCAGCCTGATCAAGGTCGTGCAAGGCCTGCGGCACGAGCAGATGCCGCCGAGCATCAACTTCGAGGCGCCCAATCCGAATTGCGGCTTCGAGGGCAGCCCGTTCTTCGTGAACGCCGCACTGCGGCCGTGGCCGCGCGCCGACGAGCCGCGGCTGGCCGGCGTGAACTCGCTCGGCGTCGGCGGGACGAACGCGCACATGATCGTCGAAGAGGCGCCGGAGCGGGCGGCTTCCGGTCCCTCGCGCGCGTTCCAGCTGCTGACGCTCTCGGCGCGCAATCGCGGCGCCCTCGAAGCTGCGAGCGCGCGGCTCGCGCAGAGCCTGCGCGAGCAGCCGGACCGGCCGCTCGCCGACGTCGCGTACACGCTGCAGCTCGGCCGCGCGGATTTCCAGGTGCGACGCTCGCTCGTCTGCCGCGACGCCGACGACGCGATCCGCCTGCTCGAGGGAGGCGAGCCGCAGCGCTTGCACACGCGCACCGCGCCGGCCGAGGCTCCGTCCGTCGCGTTCATGTTCCCAGGCGGCGGCGCGCAGTACCCGCGCATGGCGCTCGATCTCTACGAGAGCGAGCCGCCGTTCCGCGAGATCGTCGACCGCGCGCTCTCGCTCTACCGCTCGCGCACCGGCGTCGACTTGCGCGCTGTGCTGTTCGCCGACGAGGCCGCGGTCGAGGACGCCGCGTCGCGGCTCACGCGCCCGTCGCTCCAGCTGCCGGCGCTGTTCATCGTCGAGTACGCGCTCGCGCAGCTGTGGATCTCGTGGGGCGTGAAGCCGGCCGCGCTGATCGGGCACAGCATGGGCGAGAACACCGCGGCGTGCGTCGCGGGCGTGCTCTCGTTCGAGGACGCGCTCGGGCTCGTGACGCTGCGCGGCCAGCTGTTCGAGCGCGTTCCGCGCGGCGGCATGGTCAGCGTGTCGATGGCCGCGCGCGAGCTCGAGAAGCTGTTAGGGCCCGGCCTCGAGATCGCGTCGGTGAACGCGCCCGAGCTGTGCGTCGCGACCGGCCCCGAGGAAGCGCTCGCGAAGCTCGAGGCGCAGCTCGCCGCCGCCGGCGTCGAGCACCAGCGCGTGCGCATCGACATCGCGGCGCACTCGGCGATGCTCGACCCGATCCTCGGCGAGTTCGGCGCCTACTTGCGCGGGATTCGCCTGCAGCCGCCGGAGATTCCGTTCGTCTCGAACACGACCGGCCGTTGGATCACACCGGCCGAGGCGACGGATCCCGACTATTGGGTCCGCCACCTGCGCAGCACGGTGCGCTTCGGCGACGGCGTCGCGACGCTGCTCGAGAAGCCGCGCACGCTGCTGCTCGAGGTCGGCCCCGGAAAAGCGCTCGGCACGCTCGCGCGCCAGAGCCCCGCCTGCGGCGGCGACGTCGCGGTGCTCGCGTCGCTCCGGCACGCGAACCAGAAGCTGCCGGACATCGAGGTGTTGCTCGCGGTGCTCGGGCAGATCTGGGGCGCGGGCGTCGCGATCGACTGGCCCGCGTTCTACCGCAACGAGACGCGCCGGCGCGTGCTGCTCCCGACGTACGCGTTCCAGCGCCAGAAGTACTGGATCGAGCCGGGCCGGCTCGAGAGCGTCGCAGCGAAGGCCGCGGCGTCCGACGCGATCGAGAAGATCGAGAACCCGGACGACTGGTTCTTCGAGCCCGTCTGGCAGCGCGACGCCGAGGCGCCCGCGCCCGCCGCGAGCGACCTCACCGGCCAGACCTGGCTGCTGTTCGTCGACACCGCCGGCGTCGGCGCGCGCGTCGCCGCGCGGCTGCGCGCTGCCGGCGCGCGCGTGTTCAGCGTGCGCGAAGGCGACACTTATTATCGAATCGGCGAGGGCGAGTTCGCGCTCGCGCCCGAGCAGGGCCGCGCCGGCTACGACGCGCTGCTCACGGATCTCGCCGCGGCGGGCGCAACGCTCGATCGCGTCGCCCACTTCTGGACGTTGACGCGCGATCGCAGCGCGCGACCGGGCTCGAGCTTCTACCACCACATGCAGGAGCGCGGCTTCTTCAGCCTGACGCTCCTCGCGCAG
>DASTOI010000483.1:0-3568 GCA_035762585.1 Myxococcota bacterium | reverse complement strand
GTTCGCGCGCGAGCTGCTGCACTTCTCCGATTGCGTGCGCGAGGGACGCGACCCGCAGCCCTCCGGAGCCGAGGGCTGGATCGACGTCGCGATCATCGAGGCGATCCGCGAGGCGGCGCGCAGCGGCGCTTCGGTACTGCTCGAGCTGCCGGCGCCGGCGCAGCGGCCCGAACCTTCGCAGCGCACGCCGACGCCGCCGCCGCGCCGCGCGGAGACGGTTCACGTCGAGAGCCCGAGCGCCTGAGCACAGGCGCCGGTCCCTCTTTACTTACTTGCGGCGAGCTCGGCGGCGCGTGCCGCCCGCCTTGCGCGGGACCTTGCCGCCGGCGCGGCGCGCCTGCGACAGCCCGATCGCGACCGCCTGGCGGCGGCTCTTCACCTTCGCCCCGCTTCGGCCCGATCGCAGCACGCCGCGTTTCATCTCGCGCACCGCTTTCTTGACTTTCTGAGACGCCTTTCGTCCGTATCTCGGCATGCAGAGTTCTCCTCGTGCGAGTGAGTCGCTCGAGCAACTCCTTGCAGTCGCGATGCCAATTCGGCGCGCTCACGCTGGTACGCCGCTTGCCTACGTACGAAGGCGTGGCGCGCATCCCCATCCCTTCCGCATTCGGCGCGATGCTCGCGGTCGCGGCGCTCTACCTCGCGAAGCCCGTGCTCGCTCCGCTCGCGATCGCGCTGCTGCTGAGCGCGGTGTTCGAGCCGGTCGTGCGCCGGCTCGAGCCGATCGGCCGCGGGCGCATGCGGCTCGGGCGCGTGGGCTCGGTGTTGGTGGTCGTCGTCGCGATCAGCGCGGCGCTCGGACTGCTCGGCCTCGTGGTCGCGAGCCAAGCGAGCGACATCGCCGGCGAGCTGCCGAAGTACGGCGAGCGGATCCGCACCAAGCTCGAGGAGCCGCTCGCGCGCGCGGAACGCGCGCTGCGCCGGATGGACGACATCACGTCGGGCGGCGACGAGCCGGCCACGAAAGTGGAGCTCGTCGAGCGCCAGTCCGAGCTCGCACGCGTGCTCGGCGATTGGTCGGGCTCCGTGCTCGGGGCGCTCGGCAATGCCGGCATCGTCGTGGTGCTGCTGGTCTTCATCCTGATCGAGCGCGACGAGCTGCGCGAGCGCGTGCTCCGCGTCGCCGGACGCGGCGATCTTCGCTTGACGAGCGGCACCGTGCGGGAAGCCACCGAGCGCGTGACGCGTTATCTGCGCGCGCTCGCGCTGCTCAACTGCGGACACGGCCTCGTGGTCGGGACGGGCCTCGCGCTGCTCGGCTTGCCCGCCGCGCCGCTGTTCGGCCTGCTCTCGGCGCTATTGCGCTTCGTGCCTTACGTCGGGCCGTGGGTCGCGGCGCTGGCCCCGGTCGCGCTCGCGCTCGCCGCGCTCGAGGGCTGGACGTTCGCGCTCGGAATCGCGCTCTTCCTGGCCACGGTCGAGCTCGTCAGTAACAACTTCGTCGAGCCCTGGCTTTATGGCGCGAGCGTCGGGCTCTCGCCGTTCGCGGTGATCCTGTCCGCGATCTTCTGGACCTGGCTCTGGGGGCCGACGGGCCTCGTGCTCGCGACGCCGCTCACCGTCTGCCTGGTGGTGGTCGGCCGCCACGTGCCGCAGCTCGAGAATCTCTCGATCCTCCTCGGGAATTCGCGCGCGCTTCGGCCCCACGAGCGGATGTACGAGCGGATCGGCGCTCGGGATTCCGAGGCGGCCGCCGAGGTGTTCCTCTCCGAGGCGGAGGCGAAGGGCGCGCTCGCCGCGTGGGACGAGATCGCGGTGCCCACTTTGCGCCTGCTCGAGCGCGACCGCGCGCGCCAGCAGCTCGGCGAGGATGACCTCGCCGCCGCGCGCGAGGTCTTCACGCTGTTGCTCGAAGGGCTTCCCGAGCGAGCGACGCCTCCGCCGGAAGCGGCGGCGCGCGCGATCGTGTGCGTACCGGCGGCGGCCGGCGCCGACGAGATCCTCGCGGCGGCGCTCGCGCACGAGTTGACGGCGCGCGGCTTCTCTGCGCGGGCGACCGCGCGGCTGCTCACGGCCGAGCTGGTCGAGGACGTCACGCGCGAGCGCGCGCCGTTGATCTGCATCTCGGTCATCGACCCGCGCGGCATGCCGGTACGGCATCTGCTGAAGCGGCTTCGGCACCGCTGCCCCGACGCGCTGCTCGTGCTCGGCTGCTGGGGCGCCGCGCAGGACCGCCTTCCCGCGCTCCGCCGTCAGTGGGGCGAGCCGCTTCCGCTCGAGCTCGTGACGACGCTCGCCGAAGCGGCCGATCTGCTCGCGAGCCGCGCCCGCCTCGATCACCATTCGGGCGGCGCGAGCGCGCGCGCCTCGTAGGTCGTCGCCGGCGAGGCGACCTGCGGTAGAGGCATGTGGCTTGCACCGCTCCGTCGGTGAGCTCGAAGGGACGCGCCAATGGCTCATCGCGAGTACGTGATTCACGCCGCCGGCACGCAGCGGGGCGCCGATTGCCTCGTCGGCGACCGCGGCCTCGACGACTTCGCGCATTGGCTCGACCTGTGCGACGACGGCTTCCGAACCGAGACCGCGGACGAAGCGAACGCGGCGGACGCGATCTGCCCGATGCGCCGCGCGCGCGTCGGCACGCTGCGGGCGCGCGTGCCCGAGCTGCGCAGCGCGCACGTGACGCGCATCGCGCCGTGAGCGAGCGCAGGCTCGGCTGGCTGCTGTTCGCGGCGGGCGCAGCCGTCGGGGCCCGCGCTCTCACGCACGCGCGGCGCCGCTTCCGCTACCGCGGCACGCTCGTCTTGATCACCGGCGGCGTTCGGATCGCGGCTGGTTCAGCGTCGTGAACGCGCTGCCCGGAATCTCGGTGAGCGCGCAGCGCGCGGCCCGCGCAATCCTCGCCGCCGCGCGCGACGGCCGCGCAGAGCTCGTGACGCCGCTCTCCGCGAAGCTGCTGGTGCTCGCGCGCGGCCTCGCTCGCGAGGTCAGCGCGAGCATCGCGGGCCTCGCGAACCGGCTGCTTCCCGACGACGACGCGCTCGCGAGCGGCGCGCCGCCGCGCGCGCTGACCGCGCTCTCGGATCGCGCGGCGCTCCGTAACAACGAGCTCGGACCGACCCGCGCTTAGCGCGGCGAGACTCGCAGCTCGTCGTCGACCTCGACCACCGCATCCAGCGCGAGCACGCTCTGCACCGCACGCCGGCGCAAATCCTCCGAAGGAACGGCGCCCTGCAGCACGACCGTGCGGTCGCTCAAAGCGACCTGCACGCCGGCCGCGTCTTCCCCGAGCGCTGCTCGCAGCGCGCTCTGCACATCCGCGAGCTCTGGGCCGGGCGAGCTCGGCTCCTCCTGCGTCCCCGGTAGCAACGCCGCCGCGAGCCCCGCGATCGCCGCGAACAACACGACCCCGATCAGAATCCGCGCATGCCCCAGCGGCATGGCCCGCCGAGCCGCGCCCGCTCCCTCACCGCGTTCATCCACCTGCGTCATGGCGAACCTCCACACCCTCCAACAGCAATCCGCGTGCCCGCACTGGAGCGCGAATTCACGCGCGCGTGACGACCTACCGTGCCCGCGCCACCCGAACGCGCGCGCCGATGCGCAAGCGTTGCGGAGCCGTACGCAC
>DASTOI010000482.1:0-7575 GCA_035762585.1 Myxococcota bacterium | reverse complement strand
ATCACGACGGTCTTGCCGAAGTCCTGCTTCAGCGTGCGCAGCAGCGCGAGCACTTCTTCCGCATTCTTCGCGTCGAGATCGCCGGTCGGCTCGTCGCCGACGACGATCTCGGGGTCCGAGACGATCGCGCGCGCGATCGCGACGCGCTGCTGCTCGCCGCCGGAGAGCTGCGCCGGCATGTGGTCCGCGCGCTCCGAGAGGCCGACGATGCGCAGCGCCGTGTCGGCGCGCTGCCGGCGCTCGGCCTTGCCGAGCTTCGTCAAGAGCAGCGGCAGCTCGACGTTCTCGCGCGCCGAGAGCACCGGGATCAGGTTGAAGAACTGGAACACGAAGCCGAGATGCGCGGCGCGGAAGCCGGCCAGCTCGTCCTCGCTCTGCTCGGAGAGCTTCCGGCCGGCGACCGACACCTCTCCGGCGGTCGGCCGATCGAGGCCCGCGATCAGGTTCAGCAGCGTCGACTTTCCGGATCCGGACGGACCCATCAGCGCGACGAAGCGTCCCGCCGGGATCGAGAGGCTGACGTCCTCGAGCGCATGCACCTCGTCTGCGCCGCGCCGGTAGAGGCGCGACACCTGAGCGATCTCGATCACGGGAAGACTCCGAGGCGCGACGGTGCAGTCTACGAGCGCGCGGCCGAACGTTTCAATGCAGTTCGTTCACTGCAGGCCGCCCAGTCTATGCAAGGGGAGCGCAGTCGGGTTGATCGCAGTTGCGGTTCGTCACGCGCCGCCGCCGCGCGCTACTCACGCCGAGGCGCCGGCGCGCCGAGGAGGCGCGATGCACGCCCGCCAGCACCAGCAAGGCTGGCGCAGCGGGCGCGCAGCGAGGCGGAGTCCCCGAAGCCGAGCGGAGTTCGGAAAGAATGCTCGAGTGGATTCAGGGCCTCGTCGACTTCGTGCTGCACATCGACAGGCACCTGATCGAGCTCGCCGCGCGCTTCGGGCCGTGGCTCTACGTGGTGCTCACGGCAATCGTCTTTTGCGAGAGCGGGATCGTGCTGCTGGCGGTGCTGCCAGGCGACTCGCTGCTGTTCGCGACCGGCGCGCTCGCAGCACTGCCTGATGCGCCGATCGACGTGACGTGGACGGCCATCCTGCTGATCGCCGCCGCGGTGATCGGCGACTTCGTGAACTACGCGGCAGGTGCCTACCTCGGCCCCGCGGTCTTCACCGAGCGCTCGCGCTTCCTGAATCCGAAGTACGTCGAGCGCACGGAGGCGTTCTACGCGAAGTACGGCAAGAAGACGATCTTCCTCTCGCGCTTCGTGCCGATCGTGCGCACGTTCGCGCCGTTCCTCGCCGGCATCGGGCGGATGGATCTGCGCACGTTCTCGATCTACAACGTGACCGGCGGCGCGACCTGGGTGCTCTCGTGCCTGCTGGCGGGTTATTACTTCGGGCAGCTCCGGTTCGTGCGCGACAACTTCTCGGCGGTCGTGCTCGCGATCGTCGCGATCTCGGTGGCGCCGCTCGCGTGGGAGCTGATCCAGTCCCGCCGCGCCCAACGCAACGCCGAGGCGTGAGCGAAAGCCGCGAAGGCGGGGACGCTCCCCTTTTCAGCGCACCACGAACGGCGTCTTGTCCGCGATCTCGAAGCGCGCGATCAGCGTGCGGCCTTGGGAGCCGGTGAGCCAGTCCGCGAGCTTCTTCGCGGGCGCGTAGCGCGCGCTCTTGTGCTTGAGGTCGTTCACGATCAGCACGCTGATGGGGTTCTCCATCGTCGCGCCTCCGTTCACGAGCTCGATCAGCCCGTAATGGCTGCGCTGCGCGAGCCAGCTGGCGCGGTCGATCGTGAGATAGGCGCGCTTCTCGCCCGCCAGCGCGAGCGTCGCGGGCATGCGCCCGTTCGCGCTGACGTACCAGGTGCCCGCGCCGGTCTCGGGCACGCGGCCGGCCATGTTCCACAGCCGCTTCTCGAGCTCGTGGGTGCCGGAGCCGTCGCCACGCGAGACGAACGGCGCCTTCGTGTCGGCGATCGCCTTGAACGCGCCGGGCGGGCTGCCCGAATCGCCGATCTCGGCGGGATCGGTTCGCGGGCCCGCGATCAGCATCTCGGCGATCGCGACCTCGCGCCGGTCGAGCGCGTGGCGCTGCGAGACGAAGAACTGCTCCGACGCGGGATCGTCGAGCAAGAGCGCATCGGCCTCGCCGCCCTTTCCGAGCTCGAACGCGCGCTTCGCGTCGACCGCGAGCACGTGCACGGCGATGCCGGTGTCCGCCGTGAACTTCGGGAGCAGGTACGCGAGCAGGCCGACCTCTTCGAGCGTGGTCGTCGTCCCAAGCCGCACGGTCGGCTTGTCGGCGGCGAAGGCCGCATGGCCCGCGAGCGCCACGATCGTCCAGCCTGCGGCGAACGCCGCCGCGAGTCCCAGGCGCATGCGAAGCCTCCGAAAGGGCGTGGAGCATTAGCAAGCGCGCGCTCGTATGCTGCGCGCCCTCATGGCGTCTTCAGCCGCGCTCGGAGGATCGATGTCGCTCCCCGCTCGCCTCGCGCTCTGCGCTGCTCTCGCGTTCGCGGCGCCGCCCGCTCCAGCCGCCGCCGAGGAATCCACGCCCGAAGCACGCCCCGCGCCCGCGCTGATCGCGGTGCGCGCCGCGCGCCTGATCGACGGCAGCGGGACCGCGCCGCTCCAGAACGCGATCGTCCTGATCGAGGGCGAGCGCATCCGCGCCGTCGGCCGGGATCTCGCGATTCCGGAGGGCGCGCGCGTCATCGATCTCGGCGGTGCGACGCTGCTGCCCGGCCTGATCGATTGCCACACGCACGTCACGAGCGGCGATCCCGATGATTATTACGAGGGCCTGTTTCGCAAGAGCCATCTCGACTACGCGGTGACGGCGCACGTGTTCGCGCGCCGCACGCTCGAGGCCGGCTTCACGAGCGTGCGCGAGGTCGGCAGCTACGAGCTGATCGACGTGGCGCTGCGCCGAGCAATCGACGCCGGCGAAGTCGTCGGCCCGCGCATGCAGGTCGCAACGCTCACGATCGGCGCGACCGGCGGGCACGTCGACCTGACCGGCTTCTCGCCGTACCTGCGCTTCGACGAGATGTCCGGCATCGCCGATGGCGTGGACGCGGTGCGCAAGGCCGTGCGCGAGCGTGTGAAGTGGGGTGCCGACGTGATCAAGGTCGCCGCGACCGCGGGCGTGCTCTCCGAAGAGGACTCGGTCGGCGGGCCGCAGTACTCGCAGGAGGAGCTGAACGCGCTGGTCGAGGAGGCGACGATGCTCGGCCGCCGCGTCGCTGCGCACGCGCACGGCGCCGAGGGCATCAAGCGCGCGGTGCGCGCCGGCGTCGCGTCGATCGAGCATGGCTCGCTGATCGACGACGAGGGCATCCGCATGATGAAGCAGCGCGGCACCGTGCTCGTCGCCGACGTCTACAACGACGACTACATCGTCAGCGAGTTCAGTCGGCTCGGTTACCCGGCGAAGATCATCGACAAGGAGCGCCAGGTCGGACACCGGCAGCGCGAGAACTTCCAGCGCGCGCTGCGCGCGGGCGTGAAGGTCGCGTTCGGCAGCGACGCCGGCGTCTACCCGCACGGCTGGAACGGCAAGCAGTTCGCGCACATGGTGCGCTGGGGGCTGACGCCGCTGGAGGCAATCACGGCGGCCACATCGAGCGCCGCCGAGCTGTTAGGTTGGAGCGACCGCGTCGGCCGGCTCGCGCCTGGACTCTATGCGGACCTGATCGCGGTGAACGGCGATCCGCTCGCCGACGTGACCGAGCTCGAGCGCGTGACGTTCGTGATGAAGGGCGGCGCCGTGATCAAGGGCGCGCCGTAACAGCGCGCTTCGACGCCAGCGCGGTCAGAGACTATGAAGAAATGCGCCGTCCAAGGCGCTGCGCTGCGCGGAAGCCACTGTTCGATCTCCGCTCGGCTCCGAGGACTCCGCCTCGCTGCGCGCGCCGAAGCGGCGCTTGCACTCAGCCGCGGCGAGGCCGCTCACGGAGATGGCGCGAAGTGTCGCCCGCTCCGAACTCGTCATGGACCATCTCGCGAACGGCGAAGCGCCAGACGCCGGCCTCGCACACGAAGCGATCGCGATAGCGGCTTCGGAACACCGGCTGGAGCGGGAGATCCGGCCGCGCCTGAAAGACGATCACGTAGGACTTCGCGCTCGCGCTGCGGAAGTCGTCGGCCACGTCGATCACGAGGTTCGTCACGACGTGCCGGGTGTGCGGCTTCGCGCCCGGCGCCCACGGGTCGGCCGGGCCGTTCGCGTCGTAGAAGATCGTGTGCGTCGCGAACATCTCGGCGACGGCGTCGCCGCCGCGCACGACCCAGCCGGGCTGCGGGATCACCTCCGCGTGCGCGAACAACTCGCGGATGCGCGCGAGGTCGCCGTCGTCGAGCGCCTCTGCGTAGCCGTAGATCAGGCGCTCGATCTCGTGGCGCGCCTCCGCCTTGCTGAGCATGCGTCCTCGCTCACGGCCGCTGGTAGACGACGCCGTCCTTCATCACGAACGAGACGCGCTTCATCAGCGCGATGTCGCTCTCCGGGTTCCCCGCCACTGCGACGACGTCTGCGAGCTTGCCCGGCTCGAGCGCGCCGAGCGTGTCGCTCAGCTGGAGCAGCTCCGCCGCGCGCGCCGTCGCCGCGCGGATCGTCTCGAGCGGCGGCATGCCCGCGGCCGCCATCAGCTCGAATTCGCGTGCGTTGTCGCCGTGCGCGGAGACCCCCGTGTCCGTGCCGAACGCGATCTTCACGCCGGCGCGCAGCGCGCGCTGGAAGGTCTCCGTCGCGCGCGGGCCGATCTCGAGCGCCTTCGGGCGCACGAGCTCGGGGAAGAAGCCCGGCGCCTGCGCGCGCTCGTAGACCCAATCGTTCGCGAGCAGCGTCGGCACGAGCCAGGTGCCGTGCTTCTTCATCAGCTCGTGCGCGTCGGCATCGAGCAGCGTGCCGTGCTCGATCGACGCGACGCCGGCCCGGATCGCGCGCTTCGCACCCTCCGCTCCGTGGGCGTGCGCAGCGACGCGAATTCCATAATCACGCGCCGTCTCGACCACCGCGCGGATCTCGGCCTCGCTCCATTGCGGGTTGTGTCCGCTCTTCGCGACCGAGAGCACGCCGCCGGTCGCGGTGATCTTGATCCAGTCCGCGCGCTGCTTGTACCGCTTGCGCACCGCGTCGCGCGCGCTGTCGGCGCCGCTCACGAGATCGCTGCGCGCCTCGACGTCCTGGATCAAGTCGGGCCGGAAGCTGTTGCTGCGGTCTGCATGGCCCCCGCGCGTCGCGATCGCCTGGCCCGCCGCGAAGACGCGCGGGCCGATCGCGACGCCCTGCTGGATCGCGTCGCGCAGCGCGATGCTCGTCTCGTAGGCCGCGCCGAGATCACGCACGGTCGTGAAGCCGGCGCGCAGCGTCTTTTCCGCGTAGTGCGCGCCGCGCAGCGCATAGTCGGCCTCGCTCAGCTTGAAACGCTCGAGCTCGGAGCGCTGGCTGTACTCGTCGGTGATATGGACGTGCGCGTCGATCAGGCCGGGCATGCAGGTGTGCCCGCCGAGATCGATCGCCTCGTCACCCGCGGCAGCCGCGAGCACGCCCGGCGCGACGCGCGCGATCTGATTCTCGTGCAAGACGATCGTGTGCGGACCGATCCGCTTCGCGGCGCGCGCGTCGACCAGATCGCCGCAGACGAGCAGCGTGTCCGCGCTCGCTGCGGCGCTCATCACGGCGGCGGTCATCAGGGCGGCGAGCGCTCTCGAGGCGGTGGCACGATGCATCGTGCTCTCCTCCGATTTGCGGCGCAGCATGTTCCTCGCGTTGGCCGCGATCAAGCGGAGCGTGATAGAACGGCGCGAAATTCGGAGGCGCGATGCCGACGCCGACTCGCGATCAACTCCTCGCCTGGGCGGAGAATTATGTCCAGCTGTGGAACGCCGGGGACAAGCCGGCGTGGGCAGCGAACTGGCGCGCGGTCGCGCCGGGCGAATTCCGGATGCTCGACCCGGTCGGAACGCCCGAGAAGCGCGGCTTCGAGGCGTGCGCACTGAAGGCGTGGGATCTGTTCCAGCCGCACGTGCGCTTCCGCGTCGTGCAGGGCTCGCGCCACGTCTGCGGCAACGAGGTCGCGTGGCTGCTCGAGAACTCGTTCCCGAGCGAGCCATCTCGGCCGCCCCACCTCTCGATCGAGACCTACCGCTTCGAAGCGAACGGCGACGTCGTGATTCGCACCTATTACGAAGTGCCCGCGCACGCGGACGGCTCGGTCGGCGAGCTGTTCAAGACCTACCTGCCGGGGCCGCGCTGATCAAAGCCATCTGCGCACGCGACGCTTGTACGCGAGGTAAGGCTCGCCCAGCGACGCGTCGAGCGCGCGCTCCTCGTTCGCGATGAAGCGGAAGCGCAGCAGCAGCGCCATCCCGAGCGCGGCGAGCCACGGCGCGGGCGTCCCCAACACCAGCGCGACGCCCGCGAGCGCGGCGACGATGCCGAGGTACATCGGGTTGCGCGAGAAGCGGAACGGGCCGTCCGTGACGAGGAGCGTCGAGCGCTCGGTGGGCCGAATCGCCGCGCCGGCGCGCGAGAACGTGCGCCTTCCCCACAGCGCGAGCGTGACGCCGAGCACCGCCAGCGGAGCGCCGAGCCACGGCGAGCGCAACAAGATGGGACCGCCCGCCGTCACGTGCGCGGCGGCCCCCAGGACGAGGAAGAGCGCGAAGAATTGGGGAGGTAGCCACCGAGTCGGCGCGACCGGAACCATTCGCGCGTCGTTCGATGCGCCGCTCATCGCGCAGGCCCGCCCGGCGCGCGCAGCACCAGCGCGTACTCGTCGCCCGCGAGCCAGCGATCGCTCCAGCTCTCGATCACGTCGACGCGCGTGAAGCCCGCGCTTTCGAGCTCGCGCAGCGCCGCTTCGATCGTGATCCCGTGGCCGCTGCGCTCCTCGCCGACGCCCTCCGGCGACCACGGCGCGAGGAACCAAGTCGGCGGGAAGTCGATCACGACGAGCGTGCCGCCCGGCACGAGCGCGCGCTGGATGTCCTTCGCGATCGCGCTCGGATCGCTCAGGTGGTGATAGACGTTCCGCAGGAAGACCGCGTCGCAGCACGCCGTCGGCAAACCCGTCGCCGAGATCTGCGCCTCGATCACCTCGACGTTCGCGACTCCCTCCGCGCGTGCGCGCTCGCGAATCGCCGCGCGCTCCTCTTCGGCGAGCTCGGTCGCATACACGCGCCCGCTCGGCCCGACGCGCTTCGCGATCTCGACCGCGAGCTCGCCCTCCCCCGCGCCGATGTCCGCAATGCGCGAACCCGCGCGCGCATCGAGCAACTTCGCGAGCCGTTCCGCTTCCGTGGCGCCGTCCGCGAACGCCGCCGACGGCGCGCAAGCCAACGCCACCGCGAAAGCCAAGCGCCACTCGTGACGCATGCACACCTCCTGGCGCGCTCGCGATCCTACGCCGCGCGTGTAACGCGAACGCAACTGCCGCGTTACGGCACGTAAGCAGCACAGCGAGAAGTCGCGCAGACACGCGCAGCGCGCGGGAGGCGCGGCTCAAAGCCGCGCCGATCCGCGCCCTTCCTTTAGGTATGCGTTCGCCATCCAAGCAAGAGCAGACGCGGCG
>DASTOI010000481.1:0-11441 GCA_035762585.1 Myxococcota bacterium | reverse complement strand
TGACGGTGCGGCGTGCGCCGCGCGCCGGCATCGCGCGCGCGACCGCGAGCTCGCTCGTGATCTGGGCCGTCGTGATCGGGCTCGTCTCGGCGCACGTGTTCGACGTGCTCGCGTACCGGCCCGAGGTGTTACGGAGCGATCCGCTCGAGCTGCTGCGCGTCTGGGGCGAGCTCGCGTCGACCGGCGGAATGCTCGGCGGCCTCGGCGGCCTTTTCTGGATCGCGCGCCGCAAAGGTCTCTCGGGCGCACAGCTCGCGCGCTTCTTCGACGTCGTGATGTTCGCGCTGCCGTTCACGCTCGCGATCGGGCGCCTCGGCTGCGCGCTCCAGCACGATCATCTCGGCATCGCGTCGACGAGCATGTTCGCGGTGCGCTTCCCCGACGCGCCGCCGTGGCACGGCCCGCGCTTCGATCTCGGCCTGCTCGAGACGCTCGTCTGCACCGCGATCGCCGGCGTGTTCGTCGCGCTCGATCGCGCGCGGCCGCCGCAGCTCCGCGCGCCCGGGTTCTATCTCGCGCTGTTCTTCGCGCTCTACGGCCCGGCGCGCTTCGCGCTCGACTTCCTGCGCGTCGGCGAGGCGCGCTACGCCGGCTTGACGCCCGCGCAGTGGTTGATGGCAGGCGCTTCGATCGCCGCGATCGGCTGGCTCGTGCGCGCGACGGCGCGCGAGCGCGTCGTCACTTGACCTCGGCGCGCCTCGGCCGAACGGCGAGCTGGTGGGCGAGCGCGCCGAGCGCAGCGCCGGCCGCGAGATCGATCGCCCAGTGCTGCTTGCTCGCGAGCGCGCCGAACGCGATCGCGGCGCCCCACGCGAGGGCGCCGAGATCGAGCAGCGCGCGCGGGAGCGGCGCGAGGCTCGCGACGAAGACTCGCCGCGCGTGCAGCAGGCAGATCACCGTCAGCCCCGCATGGAGTGAGGGGAACGCATTCCACGGCGTGTCGACCGCGAGCAGCCAGCCGAGCTCCGCGGCGGCGCCGGCCTCCGGTGGCCGTGGGCCGGCACTCGGCGCGAGCAGGAAGAACAGAAAGCTCGGGACGCACAGCCAGACGAGCGCGCGTCCGAACGCCGCGACGTCGGCGCGGGTCGCCGAGAGCGCGGCCGACAGCGGCACGAGCGCGAAGAGCGACGCGTACGCCCAGATCCATGCGGGCAGAAACGAAACGGCGGCGTCGAGCGCGAGCGCGGGCGGCGTGAACGGCCGGAAGAGCTGGACGCGCTGCAATGTGAAGTAGGGAACGCAGATCCCGACCGTGAGGCCGGCGAACAGGCGCAGCTTCGCGCCGCCATGCGAGAGCAGGCGTTCGCCCAAGCCGACCCGGGCGCCGAGCGCGAATTCACCTTCGATCGACGCCACCGAGCCTCCGCACTGCGCACCGTAGACCGGCGCCGAGCCTCGCGGTCGAATTCCGCTGATGTCGCGCTCGCTTGCGGCGCAAGGGCCGGTCCGCGAACTTGCCCCCGCTGCGCCGCTTCCTCCCCCGGACGGCGCGACTGCGCGCTCCGCGCGGCCCGCACGTCACCGGAATCCCCATGGCTCAGCCTCAAACCGATTGGCCCCAGCGCATTCGCGAGATCGAAGCGCGCGTCGCGGCGCTCGAGCAGCGCCTCGCCGACCCCGCCGCCGCCCAGAAGCCCGGCGAGCTCGCGAAGGTGGGCAAGGAGCTCTCCGATCTGCGGCCCGTCCTCGACGCGGGCGACGCCTATCGCAAAGTGCTGAAGGCGATCGCGGACAATCAGGAGATGGCGCGCGACGCCGACCCCGAGCTCTCCGCGCTCGCGCAGGCCGAGCTGCCCGAGCTCGAGGCGAAGCGCGACCAGCTCGTGCAGGACATCCGCCGGCTGCTGATCCCGAAGGACCCGACCGACGAGCGCGACGCGATCCTCGAGATTCGCGCCGGCACCGGCGGCGAGGAGGCGGCGCTCTTCGCCGCGGACTTGTTCCGCATGTACTCGCGCTACGCGGAAGCGAAGCGCTGGAAGATCGAGCCGCTGTCGATGTCCGAGACCGGCTCGGGCGGCTTCAAGGAGATCATCGTCGGGATCTCGGGCAAGGAAGTGTTCGGGCGCCTCAAGTACGAGCGCGGCGTGCACCGCGTGCAGCGCGTGCCCGCGACCGAGAGCGCCGGCCGCATCCACACGTCGACCGTCACCGTGGCGATCCTGCCCGAGGCCGAAGAGGTCGACATCACGATCAATCCCGCCGACCTCCGCATCGACGTGTTCCGCGCGGGCGGCCCAGGCGGGCAGTCCGTGAACACGACGGACTCCGCGGTGCGCGTGACACACATCCCGACCGGCGTCGTCGTCTCGTGCCAGGACGAGAAGAGCCAGCACAAGAACAAGGCGAAGGCGCTGAAGGTGCTGCGCTCGCGGCTGCTCGAGGCGGAGCTCGAGCGCCAGGCGAACGAGCGCGCGAGCGACCGGCGCGCGCAAGTCGGAACGGGCGACCGCAGCGAGAAGATCCGCACCTACAACTACCCGCAGAACCGCGTCACCGACCACCGCGCGGGCATCACGCTGCATCAGCTCGACCGCGTGATGGAGGGCGGCGTCGACGAGCTGCTCGACGGCGTCGCGAGCTTCATGACCTCCGAGCGCGAGAAGCAGCTCGCCGGCGAAGGGAGCGCCGCGTGAGCGACAAGCGCTGGAACGTGCTCGAGCTGCTGAAGTGGACCGCGGACTACTTCAAGGCGAAGGGCATCGAGACGGCGCGCCTCGACGCCGAGATCCTGCTGGCCTTTGCGCTCGGCTCCGACCGGCTGCGCCTCTACCTCGATTTCGAGAAGCCCGTCGAGGCCGGCGAGCGCGCGCGCTTCCGTGAGCTCGTGAAGCGGCGCGCCGAGGAGCGCGTGCCGGTCGCGTACCTGACCGGCGTCCGCGAGTTCTGGTCGATGCCGCTCGCGGTGACGCCCGACGTGCTCGTGCCGCGCCCGGAGACCGAGACGCTCGTGGAGGCCGTGCTCGCCGAGCTGCCGGACGTCGAGGCGGAGCTGTCGGTCTTCGATCTCGGCACCGGCTCGGGCGCGATCGCGCTCGCGCTCGCGAAGGAGCGCCCGAAGCTGCGCGTCGTAGCCGGCGACGTCTCCGCCGCGGCGATCGCGGTCGCGGAGGCCAACGCAGCCTCGCTCGGCCTCGCAGACCGCGTCCGCTTCGTGCAGGGCGACGGCTTCGAGCCCGCTCTCGGGCAGCGCTTCGACGCGATCGTCTCGAATCCCCCCTATTTGGCGGAGGCCGAGGCGGCCGCGCTCGCCCCGGAGCTGGCGCACGAGCCGCGCGGCGCGCTGTTTGCGGGGCCGGACGGCGCCGCGCTGCTCCGCCGCATCGTTCACGAGGCGCCGCTCTTCCTGAAGCCGGGCGGGCTGCTCGCGTTCGAGCTGGCTCCCGCTCAGGCTGACGAATTGACACAATGCCTCGCGCGATGCGGCTTCGAGGGCCCGCAGCTGCACCGCGATCTCGGGGGGCGCGCGCGCGTGATCACCGCGCGCTGCCCCGCAAGCGCCGCGTAGCGGCGCACGCAGCGAGGCGGAGCCGAGCGAAGTCAAACGGGATTGCAGGAGAGACCTAATGCCCAGGGCGACGAAGGAAGCGAAGGGCGCGATCGCCTTTCTGCAAGCGGACGAGGCCGGCTTCGAGCGCGCCTTCAAGCGCCTCTGCGCGCGGCGCGCGGCCCAAGAGGAATCGGTCGAGAAGGTCGTGCGCAAGATCGTCGACGACGTGCGCGAGAACGGCGACGCCGAGCTCTTCTCCCTCACCAAGAAACTCGACGGCTGCGACCTCGAAAAATTTGAAGTCCAAAAAAAGGAATGGGACGCGGCTTGCGATCGCGTGCCGCCGCCGGATCGCGCGGCGCTCGGCAAGAGCGCGATGCGCGTGCGCGAGTTCCACCGCAAGCGCATTCCCTCGAGCTGGGAGATGCGCGAAGAGGGCGGCGCGCTGATGGGTCACAAGGTGCGCGCGCTCGAGCGCGTCGGCATCTACGTGCCCGGCGGCAAGGCGAGCTATCCGAGCACGGTGATCATGAACGCGGTGCCGGCTTCCGTCGTGGAAGTGCCCGAGATCATCATGGTCACGCCGCCCGGGAAGAACGGCGAGATCCGCGACGAGGTGTTGATGGCGGCGCGCGTCGCGGGCGTGCACCGCGTGTTCCGCGTCGGCGGCGCGCAGGCGATCGCCGCGCTCGCATACGGCACGCAGAGCGTGCCGCGCGTCGACAAGATCGTCGGGCCGGGCAATGCGTACGTGCAGCACGCGAAGAAGCTCGTGTTCGGCGACGTCGCGATCGACAGCGAGGCGGGCGCGACCGAGGTCGTCGTGATCGCCGACAAGAGCGCGACGCCGGCATGGGTCGCAGCCGACTTGTTGTCGCAGGCGGAGCACGAGGAGGGCGCGAGCGCGATTCTCATTACGCCCGTGAAGGCGATCGCGCAGAAGGTGAAGGAGCAGCTCGAGAAGCAGCTGAAGGAGCTCGCGCGCGAGAAGATCGCGCGCGCGGCGCTCGCGAACGGCGCGATCGTGGTCGCCCGCGACATCGAGCACGCGTTCGAGCTCGCGAATCGCTACGCGCCCGAGCACCTCGTGATCGCGACCGACGACGCGGAGGCGCAGCTGAAGAAGGTGAAGAACGCGGGCACCGTGTTCCTCGGCCACTACACGCCGGTGGCGGTCGGCGACTACCTCGCCGGCCCGAACCATGTGCTCCCGACCGGCGGCACCGCGCGCTTCTTCTCGCCGCTCGGCGTCGACGACTTCCTGAAGCGCACCGCGTTCGTGCGCTTCGAGCCGCCGAAGCTGCGCGAGCTCGGCGCCGACGTGATCCGCCTCGCGAACCTCGAAGGCTTCGGCGGCCACGGCGCCTCGATCGAGCTGCGCCTCGCGAAGATCCGCAAAGCCCGCCGCGAGCGAGAGGCGGCACGCGAGGCAGAGATGGACGCGGAGATGGATTGGTAGAAGTGGGCCGGGATGGAACCGAGATGACGACCGACGCACGCATTCGCCGCGCCAAGATCGAGCGCAAGACGCGCGAGACCGAGATCCGCGCCGACTTCACGATCGACGGCACCGGCGCCTACGACGTCTCGACCGGCATCCCGTTCTTCGATCACATGCTCGAGTCGTTCGCGAAGCACGGCCTGTTCGACCTCACGCTGCGCGCTCAGGGCGACCTGCACGTCGACCTCCACCACACGGTCGAAGACATCGGCATCGTGCTCGGCCAGGCGCTGCGCCAAGCCCTCGGCGATGCGCGCGGCATCCGCCGCTACGGCGCGCAAACCCTGCCGATGGCCGAATCGCGCGCCGACGTCGCCGTCGACGTCTCGAACCGCCCGTTCCTCGTCTACCGCGTCGCGCTCTCGAACGATCGTGTCGGCAACTTCGACGTGTCACTCGTCGAAGATTTCCTCTACGCGTTCGCACAGAACGCCGGCCTCGATCTGCACGTCGAGCTCCGATACGGCATGAGCCCGCATCACTCGATCGAGGCGATCTTCAAAGGGCTCGCGAGGGCACTGCGCGCGGCGGTCGAGATCGACCCGCGCGCGGGTGGCGCGGTGCCGAGTGTGAAGGGGGCGCTGTAGTCGAGCGCCATCCGCATCGCGAGGTCGCGAACGATTTCTTCCACTGGTGAAATCGCTCGCGAGTGCTTTTGCCCATAGCCGCTGCTGGCGGTCGAGTGCAAGTGGAGCGACGAGTCGGTCGCGCGCGGGCTGCTCTACTCGAAGGCGCGCTTCCCTCGCTGCGAGGCATGGCAGATCTCGGCGGCGGGGATCAAGGACTTCGTGACGCCGGAGGGCATCCGGGTCGCGCCGGCGCACAAGCTGTTGTCGCGCCTCGTCTGAGGAAGCGGGCGCGGCGGCTAACGTGCTCCCCTCTATGCCCTCCTCCCCCCGCATCGCCGTCGTCGACTACGGCGCCGGCAACATTCGCAGCGTTGCGAAGGCGCTGGAGCGGTCGGGCCTCGCGGTCGAGGTGACGTCCGATGCCGCGGCGCTCGCGCACTTCGACGCGATCGTGCTGCCCGGCGTCGGCGCGTTCGCGGATGCGATGGCCAGCCTGCGCGCGAAGGGGCTCGGGGATGCGGTGGTGCGCGCGATCGCGGGCGGGAAGCCGTATCTCGGGCTGTGCCTCGGGCTGCAGCTCTTGTTCGAGTCGAGCGACGAGCACGGCCTAACAGCCGGACTCGGCGTGCTGCGTGGCCGCGTGGAGCGCTTCCCGAAGGATCACCCGGTGCACGTGCCGCACATCGGCTGGAACCAGGTGCGCTGGCGCGGCGATCACCCCGTCGCGAAGCCGCTGCCGCGCGAGGAGGCGTACTACTTCGTGCACTCGTATCGCGTGGTGGACGCGGACGCCGGCCTCGTGGCGGGCACGACCGATTACGGCGGCGAGTTCACGACCGCGGTCGCGCGCGGGAACGTGTTCGCGGTGCAGTTCCATCCCGAGAAGAGCCAGAGCGCGGGCAAGCGGCTGCTCGATTCGTTCGCGGCGTGGCTGCGCTCGTGAGCAATCGGGGTCAGGCACGGATTGCTCTCGCGATCGTTTTCGCACTGCTCGGGACGCTCGCGTGCACCGAGACGGTCGCGACGCAGGCGCGGCCCGCGCTCGCGGAGCTGAACGCGCCGCTGCGGCGCATCGCGGTGATGCCGTTCTCCGCGACGGCGCTGGTTCGCCACGAAGCAGGCGAGGAGTCGCCGCAGGCGGCGGCGCAGCTCGTCTCGAAGTACGTCGCCGAGGCGCTCGCCGCGCGCGGCGTCGAGGTAATCGCTCCCGAGGACGTCGCCACCGCGCTCGCGGGCGCGGGCCCGGACGAGCTCGCGGCCGCGGTGCTCGCGCGCAGCAAGGGCGCCGACGCGGTCGTGATCGGCGAGCTCACGCGCTGGGAAGAGCGCGAGGGCGAGGCGATGGGGACGTTTCACGCGGCTGCCGTCGGCTTTCGCGTCGCCCTGAGAAGTGCGCCGGCCTCGAAGGCGCTCTGGAGCGCCGAGTTCGACGAGCGCCAGCAGCCGCTCGGCGAGAACGTGCTGCGCGCGGGGCAGTATCCGGGCGCGGGCACGCGCTGGCTGACCGCCGAGGAGCTCGCACGCTGGGGCGCGCAGGAGATCGTGCGCAAGCTGCCGCTCGGTCCCGAGCGATGAGCGCGTTCGAGCTGATCCCGGCGATCGATCTGTTAGGCGGGAAGTGCGTGCGGCTGACGCAGGGCCGCTACGACGCCGCGACCGAATACGACGCGGATCCCGCTGGCGTTGCGGCGCGTTTCGTAGCGGCGCGCGCTGGCGGCGCGGGCGCGCACGGGGTTCACCGCCTCCACGTCGTCGACCTCGACGGCGCGAAGCGCGGCGAGCCGGTGAACACCGCGGCGGTGCGGGGAATCCTGGCGGCGGCCCGCGAGGTCGCGGTCGAGCTCGGCGGCGGCATCCGCACGCTCGCGAGCGTCGAGACCTGGCTCGGGCTCGGCGTCGAGCGCGCGATCCTCGGCACCGCGGCGCTGCGCGATCCGCAGCTCGTGCGCGACGCGGCGAAGAAGTTCCCCGGGCGCATCGGCGTCGGCATCGACGCGCGCGGCGGGAAGGTCGCGGTGCAGGGCTGGCTCGAGGCGAGCGAGACCGACGCGCTCACGCTCGCGCGCCGCTTCGAGGACGCCGGCGTCGCGGCAATCGTCTACACGGACATCGCGCGCGACGGCACCGGCGCCGGCGTGAATCTCGAAGAAACCAAGGCGCTCGCGCGCGCGATCTCGATCCCGGTGATCGCATCCGGCGGCGTCGGCTCGCTCGATGACGTGCGCGCGGCGCGCGCGAGCGGCGTCGCGGGCCTGATCGTCGGCCGCGCGCTCTACACGGGCGCGGTCGACCTAACAGCCGCGCTGGAGATCGCATGCTCTTGAAGCGCATCATCCCGTGCCTCGACGTCGACCGCGGGCGCGTGGTCAAGGGCGTGCAGTACGTCGACCACGTCGACGCGGGCGACCCGGTCGAGGTCGCGCGCCTCTACGACGAGCAGGAGGCGGACGAGATCACGTTCCTCGACATCAGCGCGAGCCACGAAGGGCGCCGCACGCTGTTCGAGGTCGTCGCGCGCACCGCGGAGACGGTGTTCATGCCGCTCTGCGTCGGCGGCGGCGTGCGCTCCGTGCAGGACATCCGCGACCTCCTGAACGCGGGCGCGGACAAGGCGTCGATCATGACCGCGGCGGTCGAGAAGCCGGACCTCGTCGCGGAGGCCGCGCTGAAGATCGGCAGCGCGAACCTCGTCGTCGCGATCGACGCGAAGCGCATCGCGGACCCGGAGGCGTTCCGCGCGCGCGCCGCGGAGCGCGCGAAGACGCACGGCGACCGCGCGGGCGAAACGCCGCGCTTCGAGGTGTTCACGCACGGCGGGCGGCGGCCGACCGGGATCGACGCGGTCGCGTGGGCGCAGCGCATGGCCGCGGCCGGCGGCGGCGAGATCCTGCTGACGAGCATGGACCGCGACGGCACGAAGGCCGGCTACGACCTCGAGCTCACGCGCGCGGTCGCGGACGCCGTCTCGATCCCGGTGATCGCGTCGGGCGGCGGCGGCACGCCTGAATCGCTCGCCGCGGCGCTCGACGACCGGCCCGAGGGCGGCCACGCGCAGGCCGCGCTCGCGGCCTCGATCTTCCATTTCAAGGAGCAGACGGTCGGCTCCGTGAAGCGCCGCCTGCTCGAGCTCGGCATCGCGGTCCGCGCGCCGAGCGCGATGACACACGCCGGGGTCTGACCCCTTTCTGTGTCATTGCGCGGAAAGCGTCCGGGAGCGACCGCGGCACCTGGTGGGCTGCTTTTTCTTTCGCGACGCGTTGACGCTGCGAAAAATCGTGCGCTAGGTTGCTCCGCCTCGCGCCCATGATCCCGAACCCCTCGTATTTCCTCGCGAATTCGCCCCGCCTGAAGCTGTTGCTCGGGATCCATCCGCCTACTCTCCGCGCCACTTGCCTCCGCTGCGAGCCACTTCTGCCGCAGACCCGGGGTGGGGCGCACGTCGTCTTCGAGGGCGCGCTCTCAACGCACGACTGCGCGTAATCGCGCAGAGCCATCAGGAGGGCGGATGCCCATCGTCAAGGTTCGCGACAACGAGCCGTTCGAAGTCGCGATGAAGCGTTTCAAGAAGACCGTGGAGAAGGCGGGCGTGCTCACCGAGCTGCGCCGCCGCGAGTACTTCGACAAGCCGAGCGTGCGGCGCAAAAAGAAAGAGGCCGCGGCTCGCAAGCGGGCGCTGAAGAAGCTGAAGCGGATGGCGCGCTAGGAGCGGGGCGCTCCTAGCTTGCACCACCCGGGGGCTAGCGCGATGAGCCGAATCCCCGCGGACACGCTGAACGAAGTGCGAGAGCGGGTCGACATCGTCGACCTGATCGGTCGCCACGTTGGGCTGAAGAAGGCCGGGCGCACCTGGAAGGGCCTGTGTCCGTTCCACGGCGAGAAGACGCCGTCGTTCATCGTGAGCCCGGATCGCGGCACCTACCACTGCTTCGGCTGCGGCGAGGGCGGCAACGTGTTCGGCTTCCTGATGAAACACGACGGCCTCTCCTTTCCCGAGGCCGTGCGCCAGCTCGCGGCGGAAGTGGGCATCGAGATTCCCGAGGTCGGCGGCGGGCCCGAGCGCAGCGTGCTCGACGAGATCTATCGCGCGAACAAGCTCGCGCGCGCGTTCTATCAGGCGGAGCTGCGTAGCCCGCGCGGCGCCGAGGCGCGCGCGTACCTCGCCCAGCGTGGCCTCGGGGACGCGGACGTCGCGCGCTACGGCATCGGCTTCGCCCCCGATGCTTGGGAAGCGCTCGGCACCGCGCTGCGCAAGGAGAAGGTGGCGCCCGAGGCGGCGGAGCGCGCCGGCTTGTTACGGGCGCGCGAGCGCGGCCCCGGCCACTACGACTTGTTGCGGAATCGCGTCGTGTTCCCGATCGAGGATGCGCGCGGCCGCACGGTCGGCTTCGGTGGGCGCGCGCTCGCGAAGGATCAGGAGCCGAAGTACCTGAACACGCCCGAGAGCCCGGTCTATCGCAAGCGCGAGGCGTTCTACGGCTTCCCGGGCGCGCTCGAGGCGCTGCGCGCGCGCGAGCGCGCGGTGATCGTCGAGGGCTACTTCGACCGCATCGCGATGGACCGCGCCGGCGTCTCCGAGGCGCTCGCCACGTGCGGCACGGCACTCAGCGAAGACCACGCGCGCGCGCTGCGCCGTCGCGTCCGCGACATCGTGATGTTCTTCGACGGCGACGAAGCCGGGCAGCGCGCGATGCTGCGCTCGCTCGAAGTGTTATTGCCGCAGGGCCTGCGCATCGCCGCCGCGACGATCCCCGGCGGCCTCGATCCCGACGATTACCTGGCGCAGTTCGGCGCGGACGCACTGAAGGCGCTCGTCGACGGCGCACCGGCGGCCATTCAGCTCGCGATGCGCCGCGCCCACACGCTCGGCACGGCTTCGCCGCAGCAGGTCTCCGCGACCGTCGGCGCGATGGTGCCGATCCTGTCGCTGATTCCGGATCCGGCCGAGCGCGGTGACTGGGCGCGCCTGCTCGCGGTACTCACGAATTCGCAGCGCGCAGACATCGACGCGCTGATTCGAAAGCACAGGATCGAGGCCGAGAAGGGCCGCTGGACCGATGACGAGCCGGCGCCCGCGCCGCGCAAGCTCTCGCCCGCAGAGCGCCATTTCAGCGACGCGCTGCGCATCCTCGTCGATCACCCCGCGTGCGCGAAGAACGTCGCCGCCGAGGCGCTCGCGCAGCTCGCGCCCGGCGACGTGCTGCGACTGCTCGCGAGCGCGGTCCACGAGCTCGCGCTCGCGGGCGGCGACCCGGCGCGGCTCGTCGATTCGCTGGAGGGCGAGGCGCGCCAGCGCCTGATCGCGCTCCTGACCGAGCCGCGCCCCGACCTGGAGAAGGCGGAAAAATCCGCGCGCATCCTCGCCGACGAGCTCGCATGGCTCGCGCGCGAGCAGCAGCGCGATCGCTCTCGCGCGCTGACCCAGAGCGTGATCCTGGGCAGCGCACCCACCGAAGACCTGATCACTGCAGCGCAGCGCTCGCTCGAGCGACGCCGCGCTGCGAGAGGTTCGCCGTTGGGCTGATGCAGCCCGTCCCGTCCCGTTCCCGAACGTCCCGTTGCCGTAGCAATCGAAGGAGCGCCCCCCCATGACTTCGACTGTTCCCGGATCCCGCGCCGCTGCGCCGAACAACGCGCCTGCCAAGAACGGCCACGCCCAGAAGCCGCCAGCCGTCGGCCCGCTCGCGGCCGATCCGGCGCGCGCCGGCGCGCGTCCGCGCAGCGCGGTGCAGATCCACAACGAGCGCGCGCAGACCGTGCAGCGCCTGCTCAGCGTGGGACGCAAGAAGGGCTACGTGACGGTGCGCGACCTGAACGGCGCATTCCCGGGCGAAGGGCTCACGCCGGAGCAGCTCGACGAGGTGATGGCGATCTTCGGCGAGAA
>DASTOI010000480.1:0-4233 GCA_035762585.1 Myxococcota bacterium | reverse complement strand
CCTCGCCCGCGAGCAGGTGCTCGCCGGCGTCGATCGCGGCGCGCACGAACGCGCGCGCGACCGCGAGCGGAGCGCCCTCGATGCGCCCCGCCGCGCCGTCGCCTCCGCTCCAGAGCGCGTGCAGCTCCGGAGCGCTCAGGCGACCGCGCGACAGTAATGACTCGAGATCCGCAGCCACGCTCGCCTCCGCAGGGCGCACGATAAACGGACGCTCACGCGAGCGCGAAGTCGATCGCCGCCTCGGCGTGCAGCGCCGCGGTGTCGAAGCACGGCAGCGCGACGGCCTCCGGCTTCACGAGCATCCCGACCTCGGTGCAGCCGAGGATCACGCCCTGCGCGCCGCGCTTCGCGAGCTGATCGATGACGCGCACGTAGTCGGCGCGCGAATCGTCGAGGACGCGACCGTGTACGAGCTCGTCGTAGATCACGCGGTGCACGAGCGCGCGGCCCTCCGCGTCGGGAACGATGGCCTCGATGCCGTGCGGCTCTCGGAGGCGCCCGACGTAGAACGTCTCCTCCATCGTGAAGCGCGTCGCGAGCAGGCCGACGCGCGTGAGGCCGGCGGCGCGGATCGCGCGCGCGGTCGGGTCGACGATGTGGAGGAACGGAATCGCGACCGCGCGCTCGATCGCGGGCGCGACGAGATGCATCGTGTTCGCGCACAGCACGATCGCCTGCGCGCCTGCGCCTTCGAGCGCGCGCGCCGCCGCCGCGAGCATGTCTCCCGCTTCGTCCCACGCGCCCGCGCGCTGCATGCGCTCGATCTCGGCGAAGTCGACGCTGTGCAGCAGCAGCTTCGCCGAGTGGTGCCCGCCGAGCCGCGCCTTCACGCCACGGTTGAGCAGCTCGTAATAGATCGCCGTCGACTCCCAGCTCATCCCGCCGATCAGGCCGAGCGTGCGCATCGCGGCGTCCCCGAAGACGAAGAGGCCGACGCTAGTCGATCGCGGACGTAACGAGCAGGACGAGCTCGTCGACGTCGGCCGGTTGCGAGGGACCCCGGCCGGAGGCGTTCTCGGAGCGAACGATCTCCACGGGAAAGATCGTCGCTCGGTCGTGGCCTCGAATGCTCGCGAGCCGGCGCCGGATCGTCTCCGTGCGCCGAGCGAACAAATCACGGTCACTCGAAGCCGACGACGCGCGACGGCCGACGACGAGCAGCGCCGCGTCGCTCGTGGACTCGAGCGCCTGCGCCGCCGCGGCGAACGCAGGCTCGCCGGTGAGGAGCTCGCACGAGCCGGGCGCGAAGCGCACGGAGGTCGCGGGTGGAGGTGCTCCCGAGACCAGGCGCTGCTCGAGCACGACGTGCGCGATCGGCGCTTTCTCCTGTGGCTCCGGCGAGCTCACGGCCCACACGAATGCGACGACGGACACGAGCGCAACTGGAATGGCCCAGTGCAACGTGTCGAGGCAGCGTTGAAAGCGCCGGTAGACGAGCTGAAACGCTGCGTAGTCGAGGATGCGGCCGAGCCACGCGTCCAGCGCCTGGAAATCCGCGTCGCCTTTGGGGTTCGCGCGGCTGCGTTTCTCGGCGACTCCGTACTGGGTGAAGAAGTAGGCGACGTTTGCGTGCCCCGGCGGCAGGAAGTCCTCCCGGTGCGCATCGACGTCCCCGCACACGTCTGCGATCTCCTTCTCCTGGTTCGCGGCCCGCAGGCTCGACGCGAACACCTCCGCCGGCCGTAACACGTCGATCGCCGAGCGAATCGACGCGAGGAGCGCCACGATCGCGCCGCCGAGCCCGAGCGTCGCCGCGAGCCAGCTCGTGCTCGCGAACGCGAGATCATCGACGTCGGAGAGCGAGGTTCCGAGCGCGAGCGCGGCGCCGAGCTGCGCGAATGCCGCGATCAGCCACTTGACCGTGTCCCGGATGTCCTTCGTCGCTCGCGAGTACTGCGCACCCTCGGCGTCGTCGGCTTGCGACGCCACGGATCACACCTTCCGCGGCAGAAGGACCAGGCGCAGCGGGTCATCGACTGTCGTCTCCGCCGACTCGCAGAGGGCTTGCAGCTCGCCGATGTCCAACGAGAAGCCACGCGGCAGCTCGACGCCCACCTCGTTCGTCCGCCTGCCCTTCAGTCCCCGCGCGAACTCTTCTCGGCCGGTCCACGGGATCGTCAGACCGGGGAGCCGAACGGACCACACGTCGAGAGGCATGTCGATCATCACGCGATGCTTGTGGCCGGGAGGCAGCGGAATCGTGTGAATCTCGGGCGGCTGTGGAGCCGGGGGAGGCAACGGCCGGCGCTCCGGCGGCGGCGCTTTCGGCTCCTTGGGCTCGGCGCGCTGCTCGTCACGCCGCTCAACCCTCACGGGAGGCGTCACCGTCACCTGCTCGTTCCCGCACTCGATCGTCAGCGTGTCGTCGTCGTTCCATTGCACGCGCAGGCTCATCGCGGCCCTCCCTTCGAGTTGCGCTCGGGATCAGGGAGAGCCTGCACCGGCGGCGAGCGCCGCCGATGTGAACCACTTCACAGCGGGCTACTGCGCGAAGCCGCGCTTCTTCAGCTCGCGCACGTATTCGGCGAGCTGCGGGTCGGCGGCGACGAGCTCGGAGGTCTTGCCCTCGTACTCGGCGGCCTCGCGCTCGAGCGGAGTGCGATCGATCGGGAGATCGAGGTAGCGCGCGGCCATCTGCACGAGCGCCAACGTGCCGCGCGGGTTGGGTGTTAGGGGGATGTAGTGCGGGAGGCCGGCCCAGAACGCGACCGTCTCGAGGCCGGCTTCGGGGTAGACGCTGCCGAGCACACCGACGATGCCGGTCGGCCCTTCGTAATTGCTCGCGCGCAGCCCGAGCTCCTCCATCCGCTCGGGCGGCCACGCGAAGCCGGTCACGTGCACGGGCAGCGAGTAGACGACGTCGGCGAGGAACGCGCCCAAGAGCACGATGCGCGAGACGCGCAGCTTCCTCGCCATCCGCACCATCTCGTCGCACCACTTGCGCCAGTGCGTGTGCGGCTCGGGCCCGACGCCGATCACGAGCTCGGTGCGGCCGGGAATCACCGCGTAGCGCAGCGCGAAGCGCGGCCACGTGATCGTGCGGCGCCCGTGCTCGCCCTGCTCGACGACGGGGCGCTGCACCGTGAAGTCGTAGTAGTGCTCGCCGTCGATCTCGCCGAGCGGCGCCGCGCCGAGCGCGTTCGCGATGAACTCGGCGGCGTTCGACGCGGCGTCGCCCGCGTCGTTCCAGCCCTGGAACGCGAGGATCAGCGCCGGCGCCTCGAGCGCGGGCTCGACGTCGAAGCGGATCTCGTCGGAGACGGGAGGCATGTCCGCAGGATTGCAGATCGAGGCGGCGCCCGCGGGCATTCTTTTCGCCCGCCGAGCGAGCGAATCGGGTCAGACCCGATCAGCTCAGCGCACGAATCGATACCCGTGCCCGCGCACGCTCTCGATGTGCTTCGGCTTCGCGGGGTCGACTTCCACGTAGCGGCGCAGGCGCACGATGAAGCTGTCGACGACGCGCGTCTGCGTGTCGGGCTTCAGGCCCCACACTGCCTCGAGCAGCTCGCCGCGCGTCACGGGCTCGCCTTCGTGCACGATCAGCTCGCGCAAGAGCGCCGCCTCGCGCGGCGTGAGGTGGATCGTCCCGCTCGGCGTCGCGAGCTCGAGGCGATCGAGGCGCGCGACCACGTTGCCGAACGCGATCTCGCGCGGCGCGCCGGGCTCGCCCGCGACGTTGTCCCACTTGCGGCGGCGCAGCAGCGCGCGCAGCCGAATCAGCAGCTCGTCGAGGCGAAACGGCTTCGTCAAATAATCATCGGCGCCTTCCTCGATGCCGCGCACGATGTCGCCGCTCTCGTCCTTCGCGGTGAGGATCAGGATCGGCACGAAGTTGCCCGCGGCGCGCGTGCGGCGCGCAATCTCGAAGCCGCTCATGTGCGGGAGCATCACGTCGAGGATCACAGCGTCCGGCCGCGGCTCGCGCGCCAGGCGCTCGGCGGCCTCGGCGCCGTCTCCGATGACCTCGACCTCGTGCCCCTCGGCTTCGAGATTGAACGCGAGGCCCTCGGCGAGGTGGGCCTCGTCCTCGACGACGAGGATGCGCGCCACCCTAATGGCTCCCGGCCGCCTGCGGCGGCGACGTCGAAGGCGAAGCCTCCGCCGCTTCGGCGCCAGCGCCCGGCGCCGCGCGCAGCGTCACCGTGAAGCGGCTGCCGCGGCCGAGGCCCTCGCTGCGCGCCTCGACGTCGCCGCCGTTGCGGCGCACGAGGCTGCGCACGATGAAGAGCC
>DASTOI010000479.1:0-2783 GCA_035762585.1 Myxococcota bacterium | reverse complement strand
CGCCGCGACCGAGGTGCTCGCCGAGGCGGTCCAGACCGTGATGCGGCGCTACGGCGTCCCCGAGCCGTACGAGACGCTGAAGGCGCTGACGCGCGGCCGCGCGATCACGCCGGCCGACCTCGCGCGCTTCGTCGACGGGCTCGCGATCCCCGCGGAGGCGAAGGCGCGGCTGCGCGCGCTCACGCCCACGAGCTACACGGGGCGCGCCGCAGCGCTCGCACGCAAGCATGAGTGATCCGCTCGAAGCGCCGGTCGGCCGGGCGCCGCGCGCGCCGCTCTCTCCGCGCGAGCAGCGGATGCAGACCGTTTGCCTCGCGGTGATCGCGACGGTCGCGATCGCGTTCGCGCTGTGGTGGCTGCGGCCGGTGCTGATTCCGTTCGTGATGGCGCTCTTCATCGCGCTCGCGCTCGGCATGGGCGTCGACCTGCTCGCCGAGCACACGCGCGTGCCGCGCCGCGTCGCGCTCCCGCTGGTGCTGATGTTCGGCGTGCTCGGCCTGCTCGGCGTCGGCGCGCTGGTCGCGGTGTCGGTCGGCGAGCTCGCCGCGAACAGTGACGCGTACCGCGAGAAGATCGCGGCGCTGATCGACCAGGCGATGGCGGTCGCGCCGCCGTCGCTGCGCGCGCAGCTCGGCGAGGGCGCCGAGAAGCTGCGCGAGATCCCGGTCGCGACGATCGGCGGCTTCCTGCAAACCGTCTCCGCGACCGTGGCCGGCCTGCTCTCGAACTCGCTGATCGTGCTCGTGTTCGTGTTCTTCCTGATGCTCGGCGCCGACACCTTCAGCCGCCGCGAGCAGGGCGCGTGGGGCGCGATCGTGCAGCGCGTGCAGGCCTATCTCGCGGGCAAGCTCGCGCTCTCGGGCGTGAGCGCGGTGCTGGTCGGCATCACGTTCCTCGTGCTCGACGTACCGCTCGCGCTGGTGTGGGCGCTGCTGACGCTCGTGCTGACGTTCATCCCGGCGGTCGGCGTCACGATCGCGTTGTTGTTACCGGTGCCGGTGCTGTGGCTCGATCCGAGCGTGACCCGCGCGACGTTCGTGCTCTCGCTCGCGATCCCGAGCGCGATTCACTTCGTCGCGAACTTGCTCGAGCCAAAGGTGGTCGGCGATTCGCTCGGACTGCATCCGATCACGATCATGATGGCGCTGGTGTTCTGGACGATGCTGTGGGGCCCGGTCGGCGCGCTGCTGGCCGCGCCGATGACGGCGGTGATCGCGATCCTGCTGGAGCGCTTCGAGGGCAGCCGCCCGCTCGCGCAGCTGCTCGCCGGGCAGTTCGGCGCAATGCGGAACGCGCTGTGAGCGGGGCGAACGCGCTGCGGCCGGTGACGTTCCAGCTCGAGGAGCCGTGGCTGCGGCGCTGGGCGCGGCGCGCGTTCACGCTGCCGCTCGCGTACGGCGGTCTCGCCGTGTTCGCGCTCGGGCTGCCGATCTGGCTCGCGCTGGGTGCGCTCGCCGATCTCGCGAGCGGCGGAAGCAAGCGGCGCTGGCCGATCGTGCGCAGCGTCTGCCTCGCGCTCGGGTACGCGTTCTGGACGTGTCTCGCGGTGGCGAGCTGGGCCGGCATCGCGCTCGCATCGCTCGGATTGCCGCGTCAGCGCTACCTGCGGCGGCTGTTCCGGCTCCAGCAGTTCTGGGCGCGCGGCCTGTTCACGACCGCGCAGCGCGCGCTCTCCTTGCGCGTGCACGTCGAAGAGGGCTTCGTCCCCGACGAGCAGCCGATCCTGTTGTTCGTGCGCCACGCGAGCCTGGTCGACGTGTTATTGCCGGCGGTGTTCGTATCGGGGCCGCACGACGTACTGCTGCGTTACGTGATGAAGCGCGAGGTGCTCTTCGATCCGGCGATCGACTTGGTCGGCCAGCGGCTCGAGAACGCGTTCGTCAGCCGCGGCAAGGGCTCCGCCGACCGAGAGGAGCTCGCGATCCGCTCGCTCGCGAGCGGGCTCGGCGGGCGCGAGGGCGTGATCGTGTTCCCGGAAGGCACGCGCTTCAGCGAGGCGAAGCGGAGCGAGGCGCTCGCGCGCATCCGCGAATCGGGCGACGCCGCGCGGCTCGCGCGCGCCGAGCAGCTGAAGCACGTGCTGCCGCCGCGCAGCCGCGGGCCGCTCGCGGTGCTCGACGCCGCGAAGAGCGCCGACGTGATCTTCCTCGCGCACCGCGGCTTCGACGGCGCGGTCGGCGCGCTCGACCTCCTGCGCGGCCGGCTGATCGGGCGCGCGGTCGAGCTGAAGACCTGGCGCGTGCCGCGCGCGCAGGTGCCCGCCGAGCGCGAGGCATGCCTCGCGTGGCTCGACGCCGAGTGGGCGCGCGTCGACGCCTGGATCGCCCGACGCATCGCCGCCGAGGAGATTGCATAGGGGACGTACTTTCATCGGGCGTGGGCATGCAAGTACGTCCCCGATGCAAACTCGCTGCGATAGGGTGGGCTCTCGCTCGCGCTGCGCGACGCGAGCATCGTCGACGTCTGGTGTGCCTGAGAAGCGCGGCCCTTCATCCGGAGACTCCGATGATCCTCGACCTGTTTCGACTCGACGGCCGCACCGCGATCGTGACCGGCGCCGGCAAGGGCATCGGCCGCGCGATCGCGCTCGCGTTCGCCGAGGCCGGCGCGAACGTGGTGGCGGCGGCGCGCACGCAGGCCGACATCGACGACACCGCGAACGAGATCGTGAAGCGCGGCGGCCGCGCGCTCGCGGTCGCGTGCGACGTGATGCAGCGCGAGCAGCTCGAGAACCTCGTCGCGCGCACGCTCGCTGAATTCGGGCGCATCGACGTGCTCGTGAA
>DASTOI010000478.1:0-5323 GCA_035762585.1 Myxococcota bacterium | reverse complement strand
GTTGCCAACGTGGATGTCGCCGGTTCGAACCCGGTCTCGCGCTCCAGCTCTGCGCCCGGGAAGTCGTTGGACTCCCGGGCGTTCGCGTTTCGGCCGGCCTGATGACTCGGAACGGGAGCGGCGGAGGCGCCCGCTAGAGCGGCGTCGTCACTCGGCCAGCAGTCGAATCGCGTCCGCCGCCGATTTGCGCACGCGCGGGTCGGAGTGGCCGAGCAGCGGCTCGAGGGAGGCGACGACGCTCGCGTCGCCGGCGAACTCGAGCGAGTCGATCGCCTCGACGACGACCTCGGGGTTCGCGTCGGCGAGCGCGCCGACGAGCGCCTGCACCGCGGCGAACTCGTCGCTCTCCTCGAGGCCGACCGTCGCCGCCGCGCGCACGCGCGGATCGGGGTCGCGCTCGATCGCGCCGATCAGCGCGGTGAGCCCTTCGCCTTCCGGCTCGAGCGCGAGCACGGCGCGCATGCGCGTCTCGGGGTCGGCGGCTTCGAGACCGCGCAGCGCGTCCGCTTCGTCGAGCGGCTCCTCTTCGTCTGCCAGCTCCGCGAGTGCGCGCTGAAGCGAATCCCCGACCTCGCCCGGGCGCAGCGAAGGCGCGTCGGCGGACGGCTGCGCGCCGCGCGCCCCGCCGACGACGAGCCTCGTGAGCCGGTGCGCGCCGGCGTCGCTCGCCCACTCCGCCCGATACTCCAGCTCGCCGACGAGCAGCGGCAGCGCGAGCTCGAGCGGCTGCGCCTCGATGCGCAGCGTCAGCGGCGGCCAGGCGCCCGGCGCGGCCTCGAGCGCGAAGCCCGCGCGCTTCGCGAGCTCCTCGAGCAGCGGGCGGCGCGGCGCTTCGAACGCGTCGACGCTGACGGCGCCCTGCGCGAACGCGAGCGACCACGCGCCGCTCGCGGGCCACGCGCGCGGCGCCGATTCGCGCGGCGGCGACTCCGGCGCGGACGCGCTCGGCGGCTCGGGCGAATCAGCGGGCGCGCCGGGCGCCGGCTCGTCGCCGCACGCCAACGCGCAGGCGGCGGCGAGCGCGATCAGCGCTGCGCGCGCGGGAGCTGTTACTGCGCCGCCTCGGTCCATGGGCCTCGCACGATCGCCTTGAATCGTCCTGCGCTCGAACCCTCGCTCGTGCTTCCGGTTCCGACCGCTCGCAGCGTCAGCTTCGCACGCGTGCGCCGCTTGTTCAGCTTGACGTTGAAGTGCGTGATGGCGCTCGGCGCGTCCAGCGTGACCGGGACGGTGCAGATCCCCGTCGCCCAGGCTTCGAGCGCAGCGTCGAACGCCAGCTTGCTCTCTGCGTCGAACGTGAGCCTCGCGATCCGGTTGCTCGAGCCCTGCGCGATGTGGGTTCCGCTGAGCGTGACCACGCTGTCCACGGTGCCGGTCCAGCTCCCGTCCCCGAGCAGCGCCCACTCGCCGAATGCGCCGACGCGGTCCTTTCCGCAGCCCCTCGCCCGAAGCTTTGCCGTATCCCCTGAGAAGTCCCCTTCTCCCGCGACCTGAGCGAGAGCGGACGTCGAAGCGAACGCGAACGCAAGGCACACGACCATCGATCGCATCATGGAAGGCCTCCCCTGAGCGGCGCATCTTGAAATGCATCAGCGCGCGCAGCAACTCGCATCATTACGAAAACCTGCGCGGAGAACGTGCGCCCCGACACGGCCGCCCCGGCGGTTTTCCGAAGCGCTCCGCGCCTGCCGAGGCGCCGCTTGCCGTTATCTTGCGCGCCCGTGAACCGGGAAGCGCTCTTCGCACGGCCGCTCCGATCGATCGGCGAGCTGGCTGACCTTTCGGCATCGCAGCTGCTCGTGATCTCGTTCATCGCTCTCGTGCTCGTCGGTTGGCTCGGCTTCATGCTTTTGCCGGGCCTCTACGAAGGCGCACCGATGAATTGGGTCGACGCGCTCTTCATCTCGGCCAGCGCGGTCTGCGTAACGGGACTCACCCCGATCGACGTGCCGAACGTGCTGTCGTTCTGGGGCGAGCTCTGGCTGCTCGCGCTGATCCAGGCCGGCGCGCTCGGCATCCTGACGTTCGCCGCGATGGTGGCCGTCGCGGCCGGGCGGCGCTTCGGCATCGACGTCCAGGAGGCCGCCGGTGCATTCAGCACGGTGCTGCCGAGCGGAACGCCGCGCCAGATGTTAGGGACGATCCTGGGCGTGACGGTCGCGGTCGAGGCGGTCGGCGCACTCGTGCTGCTCGCGCTCTGGTGGCCGGGCCGCGACTTCTTGCACGCGGCCTGGCTCGCGATCTTCCACTCCGTCTCGGCGTTTTGTAATGCCGGCTTCTCGCTGTTCTCCGACAGCCTGATGGGGCAGCAGAGCCGCCCGCTCGCGTTGCTCGTCGTCGCCGGGCTGATCGTCGTGGGCGGCATCGGCTTCCCGGTGCTGCAGGACGTGCGCTTCCGGCTGCGCGGTCGCAAGCCCCGCCTCACGCTGCACTCGCGGCTCGTGCTGACCGCCACCGCGGCGCTCGTGGTCGGCGCCGCGGCCTTCTTCCTGTTCTTCGAGTGGGACCGCGAGCTCGCGCCGCTCGGCCCGCTCGACCGCGTCGTCAACGCGCTGTTCATGTCGATCACGCCGCGCACCGCGGGCTTCAACACGGTCGACTACGACCAGATCACCAACGCGTCGCTGTTCCTGACGTTCGCGCTGATGTGGATCGGCGGCGGCTCGGCCTCGGTCGCGGGTGGCGCGAAGGTGACGACCGTGACGCTGCTCGGGCTCGTGCTCTGGGCGAGGCTGCGCGGCGAGCACCACGTCTCCGTTGCGGGTCGCACCGTTCCCGACGAGACGGTGAACCGTGCGACCGGCCTCGCGGTCGGCATGGTGCTGATCATGCTGGGCTTCCTGACGCTGATGCTCGCGTTCGAGACGACGAACGAAGTGCACGAGCGCGCGCAGCTCGTGCGTTTCGCGTTCGAGGTGCAGAGCGCGCTCAGCACGGTCGGGCTGTCGATGAACCTCACCGCCGGGCTCGAGGACGGCAGCAAGCTGGCCCTCGTCGCCGCGATGCTGCTCGGGCGCGTGGGGCCGCTCGCGGTGCTCGGCGCGATGACGCTGCGCTCCCAGCGCACGGCGTTCCGCTACGCGCACGAGGAAGTTCTGATCGGCTGAATGACGTGCGCGGCGCACGCGAGGTGAGAAGACATGAGAGTGCTGCTCGTCGGCTTCGGCGCGTTCGGGCTCTGGTTCGCGCGCACGCTGCGCGAGGTCGGACACGAGGTGGTCGCGATCGAGCGCGACGGCGCGCTCGTCGATCGCTACGCGGAGTGGGCCGATCGCGCGATCGTGGGCGACGCCACCGATCCGGTCGTGCTGGAGCGCGCCGGCGCGCGCGACGTCGACGCCGCGGTCATCGGCACCTCCGAGGCGCTGGCGACGACGATCCTCGCGACGGTCGCGCTGCGCGATCTCGGCGTGCGCCAGATCTACGCGAAGGTGCGCAGCGAGAACGAGGCGCGCGCGCTCGAGGGGCTCGACATCACCGAGGCGATCTTTCCGGAGCGGGAGGCGGCATTCCGGCTCGCGCACCGGATGGAAACCAGCACGGTGCTCCAGTACACGCCGATCGCGCCGGGGTACTCGGTGCAGGAGATGGCGATCCCCGACGATTGGGTCGGCAAGTCGATCCTCGCGATCGATCCGCGCGCGCGGCTCGGGATCCAGGTGATCGCGGTGCGCGACGCGTTGACGGGGGAGTTCAAGCTGCCGCCCGATCCAGGCGCGCTGCTGAAGCCCTCGGACTCGCTCGTGCTCGCCGGCGCGGACGACGCGCTCGCGAAGCTCGCGACGGGCTGACGCCGGCGCGAAACGTGACGGGCGCGCGCATCCCGATCTTTCGCCGCGAGCGCGTGCTCGAGGCGAAGCAGATCGATCAGCTCGGGCACGTGAACAACCTCGCGTGGATCCGGCTCGCGCTCGAGCTCGCCGACGCGCATGCCGCCGCACTCGGCCTCGGCTACGAGGCGCTGCGCGCGCGCGGCTTCGTGTGGGTCGTGCGCCATCAGGATCTGCACTACGAGCGCAGCGCGTTCCTCGGCGAGCGGCTGCGCGAGACGACCTGGCTCTCCGAGCTGCGCGGTGCGCGCTGCGTGCGGCACGCGCGCTTCCGCTCGGAGAAGGGCGAGCTGTGCTTTGCCGCGAACACCGAGTGGGCGTTCGTCGACGTGGCGAAGCTGCGCGCGCGCAGGATCCCAGAGGACGTGCGCGCCGCGTTCGAGCTCGTCAGCCGCGAGGCCGGCGAGGAGGCCGAGCGGGCCTAATCAGCGGCTCGCTCGAGCGCTAGGAGACCGACTCAGGACGCGCGATCAACGCACGCCGAGGGTCCAACGCACACGGAGGCCACTGTTCGAACTCCGCTCGGCTCCGAAGACTGCGCCTCGCTGCGCGCTTCGCTTGCTAGCGGCGCGCGAGCGGCTCGTGCCCCGCGCCCGACGCCGGCGTCTGCTTCTCCGCCGCATCGTCAGGCTTCGCCGGCGGAGCGCTCTTTCCGAGCTCGACGCCCTCCGCGATCACCGTGTTGAGCTGCTCGGTGAGGCGGCTCTGCGCGCGGTCGTAGGCGCTGCGGTCCTCGTCCGCGCGAGTCGCGTCCGCGCCGAGCGCGAGCACGAACGCAAACGCGATTCCGATTGCCCGAGACATGCCCATCTCCATCAGGCGACGCGCGCAATCCATCGGCACCGCAGCGGAAGCGGATTGTGACGGGATGACCAACGCCGTCGATGCGCAGCACAGGCGCAGCTTGCCGGCAGCATTGACCGTCGCTGAGCCATTAAGCCCGGACTGAAGCGGCTCGGTCAGTCGAACGCGCGAGGCATCCGCATGTTCAGGCCGACCAGGCCGCCGTTCACGCCGACGATCTCGCCGGTCACGTAGCTCGCGGCGGGGGAGGCGAGGTAGAGCGCGCAGGCCGCGATGTCCTCGACGCGGCCGAGGCGCGCGAGCGGCGTCAGCGAGACCATCGTCTGCTTGATCTCGGGCGTCAGCACGGTCGCGAGCGCGTCGGTCTCGACCGAGCCGACCGCGATCGCGTTCACGCGCACGCGCGGCGCGAAATCCTGCGCGAGCTCCTTCGTCATGAACGAGAGCGCGGCCTTCGCGGTGCCGTACGCGACGAAGCCGGGCGCGTTCTCACGCCCGGCGACCGACGAGATGTTGATCACGGAGCCGCCGCTCGCCGTCTCGACAATCTTCGGAACCGCGAGCCGCGTCAGCAGGAACGCGGTCGTCACGTTGAAGCGGAACGCGGTCTCGAACTCGCGCTCGCTCGTGCGCAGCGCCGGCTTCGGCGGCGAGCCGCCCGCATTGTTCACGAGCACGTCGATGCGCCC
>DASTOI010000477.1:0-3170 GCA_035762585.1 Myxococcota bacterium | reverse complement strand
AGGCGGGGGTCGCGGAGCGAAGCCCCAGGCGTGGCCGCGCTCACGGCGCAAGTGAAGCGCGCCAGAATCCTCGAACGGCGCACGGCACAATCCATCGCGGCCACGCGGGTGAGCGCAGCGAGCCCCCGCCGGACCGCGCGGCGGCGCCCCGAACGAGAGCGAAGCCCGCAACGATCCCGTAACGAGCACAGACGGCAATATCGCCCTACGAACCGCGCCTCCCGCCGCTCGACGAACGACCGAATGCTCTCGCGTGCGTCCCGGCTGTTGCGATTCGCTGCGCCTCACAGGTTCCGAATCGCGGGCATTACGGATTCGCCGATGCGCGCGAACGAGCGCAGCATCGCGTCGTGGTCGCCGACGATGTGGCGGACCATCACGTAGCCGAAGCCGAGCTCTCGGTACTCGCGCAGCTTTGCGACGATGCTCTCAGCGCCGCCGATCAGAAGCTGGTCCGTCCCGGTGCCGCGGTAGCCCTCGGCGAGCACGCGGCCCGCGGTCGCCTCCGCCTCGGCGTCGCTCTCGCCGACGTAGATGTCGCGGCGCAGCACGGGCAGTGCGGGGCGGCCCGCGCGCTCGGCGGCTTCGCGGTATACGCCCAGCTGCTGCGCGAGCTCGGCGCGCGTCGCGTTCTGGCCGCTGAGCCAGCCGTCGCCGATGCGTCCCGCGCGCGCGGCCGCCGCCGGCACGGTGCCCGCGATCCAGATCGAGACCGGCACGCGCGGCAGCGGGCTGATGCTCACGTTCTCGAGCGTGAAGTACTTCCCGCGGAAGCTGACGCGCTCGCCGGCGAGCAGCGCGCGCACGATCGCGACGAGCTCTTCGAGCCGCGCCGCGCGGCTCGCGATCGGCAGCCCGAACGCCTCGAATGCCTGTGCCCGCCCGCCGTTCGCGAGCGTCACGATCAGCGGCCCGCTCGCGAACGCCGCGAGCGTGCCGATCTGCTCGGCGAGCACGATCGGGTGATAGAACGGCGCCAATAACACGAGGCCCAGCGCCATCTCGCCGGTCACCGCCATCAGCCGCGCCAGCGTCGGGATCGGCGCGAACGAGTTCGCGAAGGCCGCGGGCACCGCGTGGTTGTCGCCGAACAGGAGGCCGTCGAGCCCGGCGGCGCGCGCAGCGGCGGCGACCTCGAGCACGTTGCGCGCCTGCTCGCCCGTGTCGGTCGCGCCGAGCGGCCGCTCGATGAAGCTGCCCGGCGCCGCCGCCGCGAGCATCTGCTGGAAGAGCGTGTGCGTGTGCGCGCCGGTCGGGTAGAGGAAGCGGAGCGAAGTGCCGAGCTTCATCGCGCCTTCTGCGCCTCGATCTCTTCTTCCACTTCGCGCAGCCGATCCTTCCCGAAGAACAGCTCGTCGCCGACGAAGAAGCTCGGCGAGCCGAACACGCCGCGCGCCACCGCGGCTTCGGTGTTCGCGAGCAGCTCCTGCTTCACGTCGGGATCCGCGGCGCGCGCGATCAGCTCGTCCGCCGGCAACGCGGACTCGAGCAGCGCGGCGCGAATCACCGCGGGCTCGTCCATCTTTTTGGGCTCCGCCCACATGTGCCGGTAGACCTCGTCGACGTAGCGCGCGAAGCAGCCCAGGCGCTGCGCGGCGACGGCGCCGCGCATGATCTGCAGCGTGTTCACCGGAAAGAACGGGTTCATCGCGAAGCGGGTGATCGCGTGCTTCGCGAGAAACCGCGCCGTCTCGAGCGCCGCGTACTCGCCCTTGTTCTTGATCCCGCGCAGCGAGACCGCCGGCGAGACGTTGCCCGTCGCCTTGAAGACGCCGCCCAATAACACCGGCACGTAGTCGAAGCGCACACCGCTGCGCCGTTCGATCGCGGGAATCACGAGGTGAGCGAGGTACGCATTCGGCGAGCCGAAGTCGAAGTGAAATTCGACGCGGGGAGTCATGGGCTCACCAATTCTCCCGATGCGGCCGCAGGTCGAGCTCGAACGTCCACGCGTCGCGCGGCTGGTGATGGAGCACCCAGTACGCCTCCCCGATCGACGCCGGGTTCATCAGCGAATCGGCCGGCAGCGCGGAAGGATCGCGGCCGGCGGCCTGAATGCGCTCGCGCACGAACGCGGTATCGACGCCGGCGTCGATCACCAGATGCGCGACGTGGATGTTCTCCGGCCCGAGCTCGCGCGCCATGCTCTGCGCGAGCGCACGCAGCCCGAACTTCGCGGACGCGAACGCGGCGTAGCCCTTGCCGCCGCGCAGGCTCGCGGTCGCGCCGGTGAAGAAGATCGAGCCGCGCTTGCGTGGCAGCATTGCGCGCGCGGCCTCGCGGCCGGCGAGGAAGCCGCCGAGGCACGCCATCTCCCAGACCTTGCGGAACACACGGCTCGTGGTCTCCGTGACCGGGAAATTCACGTTCGCACCGACGTTGAACACGACCAGCTCGAGCGGGCCGAGCTCCTTCTCGATCGTCGCGAACACGTCTTGCACGTTGGCCTCGTCGCGCGCGTCGAGCGCGAAGCCGCGCGCGCGGCCGCCGCGCGCAGCGATCTCCGCGACGAGCGGCTCGAGCTTCTCCGCATGCCGGCGGCCGACCGCGACCGTGAAGCCGCCCGCCGCGAAGCGCTTCGCGATCGCGGCGCCGATGAAATCGCCGGCGCCGACGACGAGTGCGATCGGAGATCGCTCAGCGGCTTCGCTCATCGAGCTTCTCCAGATACGGCCCGAGGTCGGGCGCGAATGCCTCGTGCGCGCAGAGCCGAGCGAAGTGGGCGAGGGCGCGCGGGTACGCCTCGCGCAGCGAGTCGTCGTAGAGCGGCGGGAGCGAGGCCGCGGCGAGCACGCGCCGCGACGCGCGTTCGGCCGAGAACAGCGCGAGCTCGGCGGCGAACACGACGTCGGCGAGCGTGAGCGCGTCGCCGACGAGGAACGAGCGCGCAGGCGCGAGCGCCTGCTCGATGCCTGTTAGGTACGCATCCCGCGCGGCGCGGGCGCGCTCGTGCGTCGGCGGCTTCACGCTGCCGGAGCCGAGCTTCAGCAGATAGACCTGCACGTCGCGCGCGAACACGAGGCTCGCGTCGAGGAACGAGTCGATGCGCGATGCCGTGTGCGGGTCGTCGCCGTAGAGGCGCGTTCGCTCCGGCGCGAGCCGCACGACGGCGCGCGCGATCGCGTTCGATTCGAACACGCCGATCTTCCCAACGGGGCTGAATGCGGCGG
>DASTOI010000476.1:0-3821 GCA_035762585.1 Myxococcota bacterium | reverse complement strand
CGGCCTCGTCGACATTTGGCTCGGCCACGTGCACGACGTAAAGGTGAAGCACGCGCCTCGGCTCGCCGCGCTCGGCGGCGACGACGAGCGGCACGCGCGGCTGTGCGAGCTGAACGTGATCGAGCAGGTCGTGAACGTCGCGCAGACGACGATCGTGCGCGACGCGTGGCAGCGCGGGCAGAGCGTCACGCTGCACGGCTGGATCTACGGCATCCACGACGGCTTGTTACGGGATCTGCACATGACCGCCGAGCGAGCGGAGGAAGTTCCGCGGCTCTATCGCGCGTCGATCGGGGCGCGCGCAGGAGAAGCCCGATGAAGGATCTCCCGCACGTCTACAGCGTCAGCGCCGCGGCCGCGCCGGAAGGCGACGTGAGCCTCACGGCCGAAGGGCTCGCGCCGCTCGCGTCGGCGCCGCCCGTCGAGTTCGGCGGCCCGGGCGGCCGTTGGTCGCCCGAGACGCTGCTCGTCGCTGCGGTCGCGGACTGCTTCGTGCTCTCGTTTCGCGCGCTCGCGACCGCCTCGAAGCTCGCGTGGAGCGCGCTCGACGTGCGCGCGAACGGCACGCTCGACAAGGTCGAGCGCGCGACGCGCTTCACGCGCGTCGACGTGCGCGCGGTGCTGACCGTGCCGGCCGGCACCGACACCGCGCGCGCCGAGCGCCTGCTCGAGCGCGCCGAGCAGATCTGCTTCATCAGCAACTCGCTGGCGTGCCCGCGACACCTGGAGGCGAGCGTCGAGCTCGGGGACGGCAGCTGAGGCGATTCAATCCCGCTCGCCGGTCCAGCGCGCGAGCAGGCGGCGGTCCGGGTCGAGCGGCGCCTCGGCGAGCTCGCAGTGCGCACCCAACACCATGGTCGGGCGGCGGCGCGGCTCGAACGCGGGCCAGCTCGGCAGGCCGTCGTGGCTGGGATCGCCGGTGCGCGCAAACTGGATCCACGCGTGCTGGATCTGGCGCGTGAGGCGCGGCGCGGCGAAGCCGATGCCGGTGAGGCCGCGCGCGAGCGGATGCCCGCCGGTGCCGAACACGAACGGCAGCTCGATCGCGTGGCACGCGCCGAGCGCGCGCGGCGCCGCGGCCGCGCGCCAGCTGACGACGTAGGTGTGCACGTTGCCGCCGGCTGCGTGCTGCGCCTCTGCGAGCCGCGCCGCCGGGCGCACGAACGTGCGCGCAGACTGGAACGCGCTCCACGCCGAGCGCGCGTCGCTGCGCGCGCCGCGCTCCGCGAGCGCGTCACACAGCTCGCGCGCGGCGCGCTTCGGCCGCGGCGCGTGCGCATAGAGATCGGGAAGCGCTTCGCGCAGGCGCGCCTCGAGCTCGCCCAGACCGAACGGCGCGAGCCCCGGGTCGACGACGCCGAACATCTTCCACTCTTCGGCGGTGACGCCGGTCATCAGGTCGATCTTCGCCGCCGCGCCGCGCCGCAGCGCCGCGAGCGGTTGCTCGGGAATCAGGTCGCCGTCGACCGCCGGCAGGAACGCCATCAGCTCGCGATGCGGATTGCGCGTCGCCTGCACCTCGCGCTGCGCGCGCAGCAGCGCATCGAGCGGCAGCTGCGCGAGCGCGTCGTTCGTCGGATCGCCGAGCGCCGCGAGGAAGCGCTCGGCGACCGAGCGCGCCTCGCCGCGCTCCAGCACGTGATCCGCGGCGCCGCTCTGGCAGATCGCGCGGCGGATCAGCGGGCGCGCGCGCGGCGCGCCGAGCAGCGCGCCGCAGCTCATGCCGCCCGCGCTCTGCCCGAACAGCGTCACGAGCGACGGATCGCCGCCCAGGCGCGCGATGTTCTCGCGCACCCACTCGAGCGCGGCGAGCTGATCGCGCAGCCCGAGATTCGTGCTCTCTCGCAGCGCGCCGTTTCGCGCGAGGCCGAGGTGCGCGAAGCCGAGAGCGCCGAGCCGATAGTTCAGCGTGACGACGACGACGTCGCCGCGCGCCGCGAGCGAGGCGCCGTTGTAGACCGGCGTCGCGCCCGAGCCGACGAGAAACGCGCCGCCGTGGATCCACACGAGCACGGGCCGGCGCGCGCCGTCGCACGCGGGCGTCCAGACGTTCAGCGAGAGGCACTCCTGACCCGCGGCACGCCCGGCCGCATTGATGAACGAGAAGAACGGCAGCGAGAGCTGCGGCGCGGCGGGGCCGAACTGTGTCGCCGCGCGGACGCCCGCCCAAGGCGAGGGCGGCTGCGGGGGTAGGAAGCGCGCGAGCCCGGACAGCGGGGCCGCGTACGGAATACCGAGGAAGGCGAGCACATCGCCATCCGCGCGCCCGCGGAGCTTTCCCGCCGCCGTCTCTAGGACTGCTTCCAGCGCAACGTCTCCGGGGGGGCGGCGCACTCTACCGAGGCTGCGCACCGCGCGCGACGGGCAAGCGAAGCGCGCAGCGAGGCGAAGCCGAGCGGAGTCGATGCGGTAGGAGCCGAGCGGAGTCGAACAGTCGCCTCCACGTGCGCTGGACCCTCCGTGTGCGCTGATCGCGCAGCCCAGTCGGACCCTAGAACGCCTCGTCCCAGCCCTTCGAGAGCCGCGTCGCGGAGTTGATCAGGCCCACCATCGAGTAGGTCTGCGGGAGGTTCCCCCAGAGCTCGCCGGTCTTCGGGTCGATGTCCTCCGATAACAAGCCCGCGGAGTTTCGGCGCGCGAGCATGTTCTCGAACAGCTCACGCGCTTCCTCTCGCCGCCCGAGCGCCGCCAGCGCGCCGATGTACCAGAACGTGCAGACGTTGAATGCGGTCGTCGGCGCGCCGAAGTCGTCGGCCGCTGCGTATCGCATCAGATACGGCCCGCGGCGCAGCTCCGTCTCGATCGCCGCCACCGTGCCCACGAAGCGCGGGTCATCGGCGGCGACGAAGCCGAGCTCCTGCAGCAGCAGCAGCGACGCGTCGACATCGCTCGCGCCGAACGCCGAGGAGAAGCTGCCGCGCTTCTCGCACCACGCGCGCGCGAGCACCTCGCGTCGAATCGCGTCGGCGCGCTCGCGCCAGAACGACGCGCGCGCGCCGACCGCGAGGCGCTGTGCGATCCGAGCGAGGCGGTCGCACGCGACCCAACACATCGTCGCCGAGAAAGTGTGGACGTGGGCGCGCGTGCGGAGCTCCCACAATCCGGAATCGGGCTGATCCCATTGCTGCCACGCACGCTCGCCGCAGCGCTCGAGCAATTCGAACAGCCGCCGCCCTCCGCGATGCGCGAGCCGCTCGTCGAAGAACGAATGCGTCGCGGCGAGGATCATGCTGCCGTGCACGTCGTGCTGGGGCTGGAGGTAGGCGTCGTTGCCGATCCGCACGGGCGCCATCCCGCGGTAGCCGGAGAGCGCCGGCTCGATGCGTTCGGTGAGCGCCTCCTCGAGCGCGATCCCGTAGACGGGCTGCACGTTCCTCGGATCGCGCATCACGAGGTTCTCGATGTATGAGAGGAACCCTTCCATCGTGTTCGTGGCGCCGAGCCGATTGAGCGCCTGGATCACGAAGTGTGCGTCGCGCAGCCAACAGAAGCGGTAATCCCAGTTGCGCGTCGTGCCCGGCGCCTCCGGGATCGACGTCGTCAGCGCGGCGACGATCGCGCCCGTCTCCTCGAAGTGACACAGCTTCAACGCGATCGCGGCGCGAATCACCGCGGTCTGCCACTCGAACGGGATCGAGAGCGTGCGCGACCACTCGCGCCAATACGCGACCGTGCGCTCGTCGAAGTCGCGCGCGACCGAAGACAGCGACGCCGCGAGGCTCTCGTCGGGCCCGAGGATCAGGTCGACCGGGCGTTGCAGCGCGAACGGCGTGCTCGTCGTCACGTACGAGATCGGCGCGTCGGTGGTGAGGCGCAGCGTC
>DASTOI010000475.1:0-3601 GCA_035762585.1 Myxococcota bacterium | reverse complement strand
AAGGAACGCCGGCCCTATTCGCTGGTCGATACGAGCCCGCTGCGGCGCGTGCTCGACGTCGCGCTGCACGCGGACGACGGCGCGCTGCCGGGCGTCGAGGCGAACCTCGCGCTCGGTCGGCTGCGCGCGCTCGCGATCACGGCTTCGAGCTACTCGACCGGGCAGTCCGTGACGTTCGTCGAGGGCCGCGATTGCGTGCATTGGGAACGCGCGGATCGCAAGAGCGCGCAGGTGAAGCTGCGCGTCGATCACGTGATGGCGTCGTCCGCGCTGCCGCTGTTCTTCCCCGCGATTGCGGTGGACGGCCAATATTACGGTGACGGCGGCATCCGCTTGACCGCGCCGCTCTCGCCGGCGGTGCATCTCGGCGCGCGCCGCATCGTCACGATCTCGACGCGCTACGCGCGCAGTCGCGCAGAGGCCGAGCAGGCGGTGACGGACGGCTACCCGCCGATCGCGCAGATGCTCGGCGTGCTGTTCAACGCGGTGTTCCTCGATCTCGTCGACGCGGACGCGCTCGCGCTCGAACGGTTGAATGAGCTGGTCGCTCACGTGCCGCCCGAGAAGCGCGGCGCGCTCCAGCGCATCGAGCTGCTGCAGCTGCGGCCTTCGCGGGATCTCGGGAAGCTCGCGAGCGAGTACGAGGCGGAGCTGCCGGGGGCGTTTCGGTTCTTCACGCGTGGGCTCGGGACTCGCGAGACGCGGTCGAACGATGTGCTCTCGATGATGATGTTTCAGCCGAACTATCTCTCGCGGCTGATCGAGCTCGGGGAGGCGGATGCGGAGCTGCGGGCGCGGGAGATCGAGGAGTTTCTGCGGTAGCGGTGTGTTGCGTACTCGCTTCGCGTCTCCTGCGGGGCTCCGCGGCGGCGGCGCGGCCGGCGGCGGGCGGGAGGGGTCGGGACTCCGGGCCTTTGCATTCGAGCGTGGGGCCTTGGGTGGAGGCGGCGCGCGGCACTTGGGCGTCGCTACGCGGCGCGGCCGAGGCAGCGTTGCACGGCGCACTGCGGAGTCATTGCCGTAATCACGGCCCTCCGCTCCGACGCCCGCTCCCGCCCGCCGCCGTCCGGGCGCTGCGCGTCGTCGCGTTCGTTCGTGGCACGCGTCGTCGCGGGCATCGAGGAAGCGCGCGTCGCAAAGCCTCGCGCGCTCGCGGGGGTCAGAGCTCTTTTCGATTCGCCAGCGATCTGCCCACGGTGACGTGATCGGCGTATTCGAGGTCGCCGCCCAATGGCATGCCGTAGGCGATGCGGGTGACTTTGGAGCCGAGGCTGGAGAGGCGTTCGGCGATCAGGTGGGCGGTGGCGTCGCCTTCGGCGTTGGGGTTGGTCGCGAGGATGACTTCGCGGATGCCGCCGGCGCGGACGCGGGCTTCGAGCTCGGCGATGCGCAGCGCTTCGGGGCCGATGCCGTCGAGCGGCGACAGCGCGCCGCCTAATACGTGGTAGCGGCCGTCGAAGCCGCCGCTGCGCTCGATCGCGGCGCGGTCGGCGGGCTCTTCGACGACGCAGACGACGCCCGGGTCGCGCTTTGCGTCGCGGCAGATCGCGCAGGGCGAGACGTCGGTCAGGTCGAAGCATTCGGCGCACAGGACGATCTCGCGCTTCACGCGCCCGATCGCGTCGGCGAGCTCGGTGACGAGGCCCTCGGGCGCGGTCAGCAGGAAGAACGCGAGGCGCGTAGCGGATTTCTCGCCGATGCCGGGCAGGCGGCGCAGCGCGGCGACCAGGCGCTCGATCGGCGCGGGGGTGCGCAACGCCTACGCGCCGCTGCTGCCGAGCGGGCGGATCTCGTCGATCTCGGCGCCGAGGATCTCGAGCGCGGCGTTCACCGCGGGGTGCGCGAGCGCGTCCTGGCGGCGCTTGCGCGCGAGCTCGCTGTCGCCGGCCGCCTTCGCCGCCGCCTGCGCCGGCGCGTTCGCGAGCTCGGCTGCGATCTCGACGCGCAGGGGCTTGCCGAAGAAGCGCGCGCATACGCTCTCGAGATCGGCCTTGCGCGCTTCCAGGCGGCGCGACGCGATGCCGGAAGGCAGCGCGATGCGCAGCGCCTCCTCGTTCTTCGAGACGAGTCGCCCGCCTTCGAGCGCGGCGAACAGGCCGCGGTTCTCCTGCTGCGCGAATGCGCGCAGCCGATCGAACACCTGCGGAAGCGGCGCCGGGCCGCTCCCGCGCGGGGGCGCCTCGAAGCCGGCGTACGCCTCGGCAGACGCCTCGTCGGGCAGCGGCGGCTCCTCCTCCTCTAAGAGATAGGAGTCCCGCGGGGCGGGTGGATCTTGCCCCACGACCACAGGAGCCGTGGCGGCCGTCGCTTCCGACTGAGGCGAGTGCGTAGCGGCAGCCGGAGGCGAAGCCGCTGGCCGCGCGGGCTCGAGCCGCCGACTCGCGGTCGTCGGCGCCGCATCAGCGCGCGGGCTCGCGCCGGACCGCGCAGGTGAGCTCGCCGCGGAGCTCGCGCGGCGCCCGGCGCCGCTCCCGCCGCCGGGCGGCCCGCTCGGCTCCGGGCTCTCCCCGCGCAGCCGCTTCTCGAGCGCATCGATGCGCCCGAGCAGCGCGTCGACCTCGTCGCCGCTCGGCATCGTCGCGAGCCGCACGAGCGCCACTTCGAGCACCGCGAACGGCTCGGGCGCCCACGCCAGATCTTCCTGCTCCTTCAGCAGCGCGCGGAACTGGCGGCGCAGCCGCGCTTCCTCGGCACGCGCCGCGAGCTCGGCAAGCGCGGCGACGTCGGCTTCGCCGCCATCGACCAGGCCCGCGCGCGGTGCGACGCGCAGCACCACGAGATCGCGCCACGTCCCTAACAGCTCGCCGCCCAGCCGCTTCGCGTCGATGCCGCGATCCCACGCGCGCCGGCATGCGGCGAGCGCGCCCGCGGCGTCGCCGTCCACGCACGCGCTCGCGATCGCGAGCAAGAGCTTGCGGTCGACGAGGTCGAGCACCTCCGCGACCTGCGCGTCGTCGACGCGCGTGCCGCCGTACGCGAGCAGCTGGTCGAGCAGCGTCTGCGAATCGCGCAGCGAGCCCTCGCCGGCGCGCGCGACCGCGGCCAGGCTCGCGTCCGAGATCTCGATGCCCTCGGCCTTCGCGATGCGCCGCAGGTTCGCGGCGACCTCGCTCGTCGCGATGCGGCGCAGGTCGTAGCGCTGGCAGCGCGAGAGCACGGTGAACGGGATCTTCTCCGGGTTCGTCGTGCAGAAGATGAACAGGCTGCGCGGCGGCGGCTCCTCGAGCGTCTTGAGCAGCGCGTTGAACGCCGGCGTCGAGAGCATGTGCACCTCGTCGACGACGTAGACGCGGTGCTTGCCGGGCGAGGGCGCGTAGCGGATCGACTCGATGATGTCGCGCACGTCGTCGACGCCGGTGCGGCTCGCGGCGTCGATCTCCTGCACGTCGGTCGAGTGCCCGGACTGGATCGCGACGCAGTCGGGATCGTCGGGGTCGAACGAGTCGCTCGGGCCCTTCGAGTGGTTGAGGCAGCACGCGAAGATGCGCGCGAGCGTGGTCTTGCCGGTGCCGCGCGGGCCCGTCAGCAGCAGAGCGTGCGGAATTCGACCGGTGCGGACGGCGTTGCGCAGCGGCGTCGTGACGTGCGCTTGGCCCGTCAC
>DASTOI010000474.1:0-5704 GCA_035762585.1 Myxococcota bacterium | reverse complement strand
CGTCTGCCAGCGGATCACCTCGCTCACGAGGTTTGGAATCAGCTCACGGTTCTTGCGCAGCTTCTCGTACTCGGCGGGGTGCTCGTTCAGCGCGAGCACGCCGCCGGAGATCGAGTTCCGCGTCGTATCGTTGCCGCCGACGATCAAGAGGATCAGCGTGCCGAGATAGTCGAGCGGCGCGAGGTCCCGCGTCGCGTCGCCGTTCGCGAGCGCCGTGACGAAGTCGAGCCGCTCCGACGGCGCGCGATTCGCGCGCTGCTTCCACAGCTCGGTGAACTCTGCGAGGCATTCGAGCAGGGCCGCCTTGCGCGCCTCGTCGCTCGCGGCGCTCGCGCCCACCTGCGCCGGGCTCGACGTCGCCATGTCGGACCAGAACGTGAGCTTGCGGCGCTGCTCGTACGGGAAATCGAACAGCGTCGCGAGCATGCTCGTCGTGAGCTCGATCGACACGCGGTCGACCCAGTCGAACGTCTCGCCGACCGGCAGCCCGTCGAGGATCTCGCGCACGCGCGTGCGGATCAGCGGCTCGAGCACGCTCAGGTTGCGCGGCGACGCGACCGGCTGCACGACCTTGCGGTGCGCGGTGTGCCGCTCGCCGTCCATCGTGATGAAGCCGGCTTCGAGCGGAAACGCGGGATCGGGATCGCCGACGACGATGCTGCGCGCCGACGAGTAGATCTCGGGGTTCTTCTCGACCTCGACGACGTCGCGGTAGCGCGTCACCGACCAGTACGGGCCGAAGTCGCTCTGCGCGCAGTAGTGGACGGGATCCTCCTTGCGCAGCCGCGCGAAATAGCCCCACTGCGTGTCGCTCTCGAACAGCTCGGAGTCCGAGACGTCGATCGCGCTCAGCGGGACCGCATGGGGATCGCGGCCCGCTTGGCCCTTCGACGGGAGAGAGATCGGCGCGGGTGTGGTCATCGTCGCTCCTTGGCGTGAGCTGCCGCGAGCAACTTTCTCCGCAGGTCGCCGGTCGCGGAAGCGTACGATGCGCCAATGACTGGTCGTTTTGCGCCAGCGCTCGAAGAGCGCGCCGTCGGCGCGCTGCCGATGCCCGCGGCGTACTTCAATCTGATCCTGCGCCGATACGGGAAGAGCCCGGCTGCGATTGCGCAGCTGCTCGAGGGAACCGGCTTCACGCCCGCCGACGTAAGCGCAGGGGTGCCTCGCGACGAGCTGATGCTGTGGCAGAACATTCAGCAGACGCGAAATCTCGCGCGAATCGCGCCGGCGGGCTGGGCGCTCGACCTCGGCAGCGCGCTCGACAACGCAGCGCACGGAACGCTCGGCGTCGCGACCGCGAGCGCCGCGACGCTGCGTGACGCGCTCGCGACGATGGAGCGCTTCGCGTATCTGCGCGCGCCGTACTTCCGCCTCGAAAGCGAGACCGAGCGCTCGGCGTACCGGTTGTGCGCCGCGCAACAGATCCCGCTCGAGCCGGAGGTGTGGATCGCGCTCGTCGAGCTGCTGCTGCTCAGCCTTCAGGCGCTGGTCGAATCGGCGCTCGGCAGTCGAATGGACGCGGCCGCATTCGAGACCGACTACGCCGCCCCGGCCTACGCGGAGGGCTACGCCCGCGCGTTCCACGCATCGGTGAGATTTGGGAGGCCGGTCGTCGCGCTCGCGATTCCGAGCGAGTGGCTCCCGCTGCCCTGCCCGTTCGCGGACGCCGCGCAGCACCGAGCGGCGACGCTGCGGCTCGAGGCGGCAGAGCGCGCGCTGAGCGGCCCGCGCTTCATCTGCGCTCAGGTCGAACGCATCCTCGAAGGCGCACGCGACGAGCCGCCCGCGCTCGGCGAGGTCGCCGCTCGGCTGCGGCTGTCGGAGCGCACGCTCGTGCGCCGGCTCGGCGAGCGCGGGACGTCGTTTCGCGCGCTCGTCGATCGAGCTCGCCGGCAGCGAGCGGCGGCACTGCTCGCGGACCCGGCGGTCGCCGTCAGCGAGGTCGCGTACCGGCTCGGGTACACCGATCCCGCGAACTTCGGTCGCGCGTTCCGCCGCTGGTTCGGCGAATCGCCGCGCCGCTATCGAGGCGCGCTCCGGCCCGACGCACGCGCGTGAGCAATCGCGTGCGGGGGCGGCGAACCTCTACCCCTCGACGAGCCGGATCAGGTTGCCGCAGGTGTCGTCGAAATCGGCGAACTTCGTCGGCCCCATCGCCTTGGGCGTGCCTTTGAATGCGACGCCTTTGGCGCTGAGGCGCTCGAACTCGGCGCCGAGATCTTCGGTGTAGAGCTGCGTCAAAGGGATCCCATCCTCGTAGAGCGCCCGCTGCAGCGCGGCCGAGGCCGGATGTCCGGCCAGTTCGAGCAGGAGCTCCACACCGTCGGCCTCGTCGGGCGCGGCGAGCGTGAGCCAGGCCGCTTCGCCGAGCGGAACGTCGTGCTTGATGCGAAAACCGAGCACGTCCGTATAGAAGCGACGCGCGCGGGCCTGGTCGTTCACCAAAACGCTCATCAGCTTCACGCGGATCATCGGCGGCTCCCGGTTGACGAGAATGCTGGAAGCTAGGCGCCGATCGATGCGCCCGGGACCGGGCGGCCGTCGAACGAACCCTCCACCGAAGCAGCGCCCCGTGGGCGAACGCTCAGTGCGCGCGCAAGAACTCCTCGCGCGTGTCCAACCGCGGAAACACCCCCGAGCAACTCTCGGGCGCGAGCTCCAGCGAGAGCGTGCCGCGCTCAACGCGCGAGGCCCTCGATCACGCACAGCCCCGGATTCTCGGTCGGGAAGATCTTGGTCAGCGCGAAGCCGCCGGCCTCGTAGAGCGCGCGGAACTCCTGCTCCGAGCGCTGCCGGCCGCCGGTGCTGACGAGCATGTTGACGTCGTTCGCCGCGGCGCCGCGGCTCGGCAGCGAGGTGTCGATGCGCGCCGGATAGACGCCCTCGGCGATCAGCAGCTTCGCGCCGCCGGGCAGCGCCTTGCGGCAGTTGCGCAGAATCGCGGTCGCCTGCTCGTCGTTCCAATCGTGAATCACGTGTTTCGTGAGGATCGCGTCGGCGCTCGCAGGGATCGACCGGAAGAAATCCCCAGCGACGAAGTCGCAACGCGCGGCGAGCCCGGCCTCCTCGAGATTCTTGCGCGCGCCGGCTTCGACCTCGGGCCGGTCGAACACGATGCCGCGCAGCTTCGGGTTCGCGCGCAGGATCCCGATCATCAGCGCGCCGTTGCCGCCGCCGACGTCCATCAGGCTCGCGAACTGCGAGAAGTCGTACGCCGCGGCAATCGCGGCGGCGCTCTGCGGCGCGAACGTCGCCATCGCGCGGTCGAAGATCGCCGCCTGCTCCGCATCGAACTGCGAGAACGCGTCGCCGGTCGGCGAGCGCTTGCGGAACGCGGGCTGGCCGGTGCGCACGCAGTACTCGAGCTCCTTCCAGGCGTCCTGGATGCCGATGCCGGTGAACAGCATCACCATCGCCCACGCGGAGCCGGGGACGTCACTGCGCAGCGCGCTGCCGAGCGGCGTCAGGGCGAACGCGCCGCCCTCGTTCTCCGTGAAGACGCCGGCGCTCGCGAGCAATCGCAGCACGCGCCGCAGCGCGCTCGGGTCGGCGCCGCTCGCGCTCGCGAGCTCCTCCGCGCTGCGGGCGCCGGCCGCGATCGTGTCGGCGAGCTTCAGCTTCGCCGCGAGGTGCAGCGCGCGAGAGACGTAGTGGCCGATCGCCATCTGATAGAGCACGGCGGCGGGGGGAAGAGCTTGCGGCGCTTGGGCGGTCATCGCGTTCTCCTTCGACGAGATCGCGCGAAGCTAGACCGCGACGAACGCAGGTCTTGGAAAAATCAGCGGCGCCCGCGGGCGCCTCGCTGGGTCAGGATCCAATCACGTCGGGCCCATCGAGACCGTCACCGAGTGCGTCCAGGTATTCGGTCGGCGTCAGCAGCGCCAGCTCGCGGAAGTCGCGGTAGAGGTGCGATTCGTCGTAATAACCGGCGTCGAGCGCGACGCCGGCGAGCTTGCGCGGCCGCTCCGCGTGCAGCCGGCCGAGCGTGCCCCGGAAGCGCGCGATCTTCGCGACGCGCTTCGCGCGCACGCCGACCTCGCTCTGGAACAGCTCGTTCATCCGGCGCGTCGAGATGCCGAGCTCGCGGCTGAGCGCGCCGACGCGCAGCCTCCCGCTCGCGCCGGCGATTCGCGCGCTCGCCGCGCGCGTGACGTCGCGGGGCAGGCGCTCGGGGCGCGCGTGCGCGAGCAGCCAGCTCTCGAGCAAGTCGAGCGCGGCGCCGAGGCAGCGCGCCTCGCGCATGCGACCGCACAGCGCGTCGACCGCGGCGCTCCCTAACAGATCGGCCGCGCTCGCGACTTGGCCCACCAGCTCGGACGGCGTCGCGCGCGGAAACAGCGCGGCCACGCACTCGGGACGAATGCGCGCCGTCACGACATAGGTCTCGCGATTCATCGACTCGATCGTGTACGGCCGCTGCTGGAGGCCCGCGACGAAGCCGGACTCGAGCAGCTGCGAGACAGGCTTCCCGTCGGACTCGATCGCGCGCTGCGCCGGGCCGACGTGCAGCATCAGCGACACCTCGCCGTTCGGCAGCGCGCGATGGCGGGCAATGCCGTTCGCCGTGCCGCCCGCCCATAACCCGCGCACGATTCCGCGCAGCGCGGGCAGCGGCTCGCGCTCCCACAGCTCCCACGCGCTCTCATCGGGCCCCGAGCGCAGCACGCGCGTGCGCGAATCCGGAGGCGGGAGCTCGAACGCGGCGGCCATCGCCGGGCACCGTAGCGTTCAGCCCGGCAGCGCCCCGACCCGATTCCGAAACGTCAGCCGCGGCAGCGTCGGCGCGAGCAGCGCGTTGGCGGCGACGGCGCGGCGCAGCTGCATTGCGTCGGGGATCGCGCCGCCGGCGACGTAGATGCGGTTGTCGTGCTCGGCGACGCCGATCTCGACGATGCGCGCGAAGCGCCCAGCGAGCGCGCGCCGCACCGCGGGGCCTTCGTTGATCGTGTTGCTCGCGAGGATCCCGCCGGCCGCGAGCAGGCGCTGCGCGTGCGCGAGCACCGGCCGCGGAAAGCCCTCCGGCTTGCGCAGGCTCGCTTCGCGCCCGATGAAGACGTCCTCGAGCACCGCATCGAAACGGCCGCGCAGCGTTGCCACGACCTCGCGGACGTCACCGATCACGACCTCGATGCGCAGCGCGTCGAGCTCGAACCAGCGGCGCGCCGCGGCGACGACGTCGCGGTCGAGCTCGACGCCGACGATGTGCGCATCCGGCGCGAGCGCGCGCACGATGCGCGCCGCGGATCCCGCGCCGAGGCCGAGCACGAGCACGCGGCGGCGGCGAGCCGGCGGTAGCGCGAGCACGCTCGCCGCGAGCGCGTCCCACACCGAGCGCGTCGCGATCTCGCCGGGCGTCCACGACGACGCATAAGTGCCGTCGACGCGCAGCTCGCGGCGTGCGCCGCGCATGCGCAGGCGAACGCGGTCGCGCGCTTTCTCTCGCGTTTTTCCGGCGCGTCGAGCTCGCTCCAGCGTCATCTTCCCGCGGTGTCCAATCGCAGCGACAGCTTGTTCGGCCCGGGCGCGACGCGCGTCGCGCGCGTGGCGCTGCCGGTGCCCGTGAATTCGCTGTTCGATTACGCGGTTCCCGACGCGCTCGCAAGCGACGTGAAGCCCGGCTGCCGGGTGCGCGTCGTGATGCGAAAGCGCAGCGAGACCGGCGTCGTGATCGCGCTCGCGGAGAAGCCGGAGCGAGAGGGCC
>DASTOI010000473.1:0-9175 GCA_035762585.1 Myxococcota bacterium | reverse complement strand
GCGGCCCGTCCCCGCGCCCGCGTTCGTGAGTGCGCTCTACGCCGCCGACCGCGCGTTCGGCGGCGGCCGTACGACACCGGAGCTCGGCGCGCTCGGCCTCTTCTTCGCGAACCTCGCCGGCCTGCTCGGCGTGCTGTGGGCGCTCGTGCGCATCGCGCGCCCGGAGCCGTGGCTCGCGCGCGCCGACGCGATCGCACGCTGCGCCGTCGCTGCATTGATCGCGTGGGGTCTCGTTGGCGGCGATCTGCCCGCGGTGATGTGGGCCTTCGTCGCGACCGAGCTGCTCGGAGCCGCCGCGCAGGCGTGGGTGATGCGCGAATAGCGCCGCCCCCACCACAGCTCCGCAAGCGCGATCAAGGCCGCACTGCCTCGGCACCGTAGATTCGCTCGCGGAGCCATCCCAGTGAGCGTTTCCGTCCGCGCGCTCTGGTACATCGAGAGCCACCTCGGCGGCGATCTCTCGCTCGAGGCGGTCGCGTCGGCGTCGGGCGTCTCGCGCTTCCACCTCTCGCGCGCGTTCTCGCTGACGCTCGCGCAGACGATCGGCGGCTACGCGCGCGCGCGGCGGCTCAGCGAGGCCGCGAAGGCGCTCGCGTGCGGCGCGCCGAGCATCCAGGAGCTCGCGCTCGCCGCCGGCTACGGCTCGCACGAGGCGTTCACGCGCGCGTTCGGCGAGCAGTTCGGCACGACGCCGGAGGCCGTGCGCGCGGCCGCCAGCACTCGTCACCTCGCGCTGCAGGAGCCCATTCGCATGAGCACACCGAACGCGATGCCGCTCGAGGCGCCTCGCATCGTCCAGGGAGAAGCGCTGCGCTTGGTCGGGCTCGCCGAGCGCCATCAGGCGACGAACGCCGGCATCCCGGCGCAATGGGGACGCTTCGCGCCGCACATCGGGAAGATTCGCGGCCAGCTCGGCGACGACACGTTCGGCGTGATGTACGAGCACGACGACACGGGCGCGTACACGTATCTCACCGCCGTGGCGGTGAAGGAATTTCCTGCGCGCAGCGAGGGGTTGACCCAGCTTGCGCTGCCGGCGCGCACGTACGCGGTGTGGCCGCATCGCGAGCACGTCTCGAGCGTCGCAGCAACCTGCCAGCGCGTCTTCGAGCACGGCCTCTCGGCCGCGCGGCTCGAGCCCGAGCGCGCGCCGATGTTCGAGCGCTACGGCGTCGAGTTCGATCCGCGCACCGGCAACGGCGGCTTCGAGATCTGGGTGCCGGTAAGGGTGAAGAAGTAGTTAGGCCGCCTCGCGCAACAGAGCCGCACGACGGCTGCGGCGCCCGAAGGCCCTCACGACGCCGCGCGCGATCGGCGCGGGCGCGCGGCTCGGATCGGGCGCCGGATCCGGCGTGAGGCCGGCTCCGCCGTGTCGCGCGCGCCAGAGCGCCACCACGTTCTCGCGCGAGCGCCACATCCAGCGCGCGACGCGCGCGCCGAGGAACAGGAACACGAGCTCACCGCCGTAGAGGATCATCAGCGGCATCGCTTCCTCCGCCGCGGGCCGGCAGTCGCCGTCCGACGTGGAATCGAGTACCACGGCGGACCGCAAATCGGGAGACCCGCGATGCGCTTCACGTTCGCCGAATCGATGTGCGAGCCCAAGCAGCTGCTGACGCTCGCCGTCGAGGCCGAGCGCCACGGCTTCGACTCGTTCACGGTGCCCGAGAGCCTGATGTATCCGCAGCGCTCGGACACGAAGTACCCGTACACCGGCGACGGCGGGCGCGAGTTCCTCGAGGGCAAGCCGTTCATCGAGCCGTTCGTGCTGATGGGCGCGCTCTCGTCGATCACGCAGCGGCTGCGCTTCACTACGTTCGTCGTGAAGCTGCCGCTGCGGCATCCGGTGCTCGCGGCGAAGCAGGCGACCTCGGTCGCGGTGCTCTCCGACAACCGCTTCGGGTTCGGCGTCGGCCTCTCGCCGTGGCCGGATGACTTCCGCGTGATGAACGTGCCGTGGGAGGGCCGCGGCAAGCGGCTCGACGAAGCGATCCAGATCATCCGCGGCCTCGCGACGGGGCAGTGGTTCGAGTTCCACGGCGAAGTCTTCGACCTCGAGCCGATCAAGCTCTGCCCGGCGCCGACGAAGCCGATTCCGTTCCTGATCGGCGGCCACACCGACGTCGCGTACCGGCGCGCGGCGCGGCTCGGCGACGGCTGGATGCACGGCGGCGGCGGCCAGGCAAGCGATCTCGACGGCGCGATCGCCCGCATCCACGCGCTGCGGCGCGAATACGGCACCGACCGGAAGCCGTTCGAGATCCACGCGATCTCGCTGAACGCGTACACGCCGGACGGGATCAAGAAGCTTCAGGATCAAGGCGTGACGGACGCGATCGTCGGCTTCCGCGATGCCTACAAGCCCGACACGATGACGCTGCAGCAGAAGATCGACGCGCTGAAGGGCTACGCGGATCGCGTGATCGCGAAGGCGAGATAGCCGCGGGGAGAGCGCGCATGCAGAAGCCGCGCGTGGCGATCCTCTACTGCGCAAAGTGCCGCTTCCTCGGCCGCGCGGCGTGGGTGGCGCAGGAGCTGCTGACGACGTTCGCGGACGAGCTCGGCGAGATCGCGTTGATTCCCGGCGACGGCGGCGTGTTCCAAGTGCGCGTGGGTGACGAGCTCGTCGCTTGCCGCGTGCGCGACGGCGGCTTCCCCGAGCTCGCGGAGCTGAAGCGGCGCATTCGCGATCGCGTGGCGCCCGGCCGCGAGCTCGGCCACAGTGAGCGGGAGTAACAACAGGCTCAGCGCCCGCGGAGACTCGACATGACCCGCCTTCTCTCGCTCTCCCTCGCGACTCTGCTCGCGCTCGCGCCCTTCGCCGCTCTCGCCGAGGCCGAGGTCGACTGGAACGCGCACAAAGACGTCGAGACGGTCGTGATCGTCACCGCCGACGAGGACGGCACGCCGCGCGAGACGACGATCTGGCTGTGCGTCGTGGACGGGAAGGGCTACGTGCGCGGCGGCAGCGGGCGCTGGGTCGCGAACACGGCGCGCAACGGCGACGTCGGGCTGCGCGTCGGCGAGAGCGAGCTCGTCGTGCACGCGATGCAAGTGACGGACGCAGCCGAGATCGAGCGCGTCACCGCGGCCTACCACGAGAAGTACGGCTTCGGCGACACGCTCGCCGGCATCGTGCGCGGCGAGCCGACGATCTTCCGCCTCACGTCGCGGTGACTCGCCAGCTCTTCACGTACGGCACGCTGATGTTCCCCGCGGTCGTGCGCCGCCTCGCGCGGCGCGCGCTGCCGATGCGGCCGGCGCAGCTGCGCGGCTTCGCGCGCCGCGCGCTGCGAGGGGTGGGCTATCCGGGCATCGTGCCCGACTGCGACGCGGTTGTTACGGGCGTTCTGGTCGGCGGCGTCTCGCCGGCGCTGCTCGCGCGGCTCGATCGCTGGGAAGGCGTGGAGTACGAGCGCCGGCTCGTGAGCGTGGAGACGCTCGACGGCGCGCCCGCGCTGGCGCACGTCTACGCGCTCGCGCCGCGCACGCTGCCGCGCGTTCTCGCCATCGACTGGGACGCCGCCGCGTTCGAGCGCGAACAGCTCGCCCGCTGGCTGCGCATGGCGACGCACTTCTGCGCGCGCGAGATCGATCGCTGAGCGCGCGCAGCGGGCGCGGAGGGGAGGCGAGGAGGAAATCCGATGCAGATCACCGGCTCCTGTCTCTGCGGCGCGGTGCGCCTCGAAGCGCTCCGCCAGCCCCGCCAGCTGACCGACTGCAATTGCTCCGTCTGCCGGCGCTACGGCGCGCTGTGGGCCTACTACTCGCAGAGCACCGCGCGCGTGACGGCCGCGCGCGGCGCGACGCGCGCCTACCGTAGGCGCCCGCGCGGCATCGAGTTCCACCACTGCGTGCGCTGCGGCTGCCTCACGCATTACACCGGTGGCCGCCGCGTCGCGCTGAACGCGCGCATGCTCGCGCCCGAAGATCTCGCGGGCGTCCGCGTGCGCCGGCTCGACGGCGCGGAGACTTGGCGCGTGATCGAGCGCGTCCCTTACCAGCGGCTCGTCATTTCATCCGCTCGATCAGCTGCATCACGAGCGTGACGATCGCGCTGAGCAGCAAGCAGGTGACGATCGGGAAGTAGAGCGAGTAGCCCTCGCGCTCGATCCGGATGTCGCCCGGCAGCTTGCCGAGCAGCGGAATGTGCGGCGCGATCTGCAGCAGGAGCCCGAGCGCCACGAGCGCGCCCCCGATCAGGATGAGCGTGCGCGCGATCGACATCGCCTAGCAAGCGAAGCGCGCAGCGAGGCGAAGTCTTCGGAGCCGAGCGGAGTCGAACAGTGGCCTCCGCGTGCGCCGGACCCTCCGCCTGCGTTGATCGCGCATCCTGAGTAAGTCTCCTAGACCCCGACGCCCCACGGCGTGAACTGCGCGCTGCTCGCAAACACGCCGCCGTCGACCGGGACGATCGCGCCGTTCACGAACGAGGCGGCGGGCGAGCAGAGGAACACGAGGACGGCGGCGACCTCTTCGGCCTCGCCCCAGCGGCCGAGCGGCACGTGTCGGCGCAGCTCCTCGTGCACCGCCGGCGATTGCTGAATGCCCTGCGTCATGCCGGTGTGCGTCGGCCCGGGGCAGACGGCGTTCACGCGAATGCCCTCGCGGCCGAGATCGAGCGCGAGCGAGCGCACGAGATTCACGGCGCCGCCTTTCGCGGCGTTGTACGCCCACAGGTTCGGGTCGCCGCCGAGGCCGGACACTGAAGCGGTGACGGCGATCGCGGGCGCAGTCGCGCGCCGTAGTGCGGGCAGCGCGGCGCGCACGCCGATCACGACCGCGCGCAGATTCACGTCGAGCACGCGGTCGAACGCTGCGAGATCGACTTGGTCGATCGCGCCCGTCGCCGGCAGGCCCGCGTTCAGGATCAGCGCGCTCACGCCGCCGAGCTCCGCAGCTGCGGCGACCGCGGCCTCGTTCGTGGCCTCGCGCGTCACGTCGCCGGCGAGGGTCTTCGCGCCCGCGACTCCATCGAACGCGGCGATCCCCTTCGCATCGAGGTCGACCGCGACGACGCGCCCGCCCGAGGCGAGCACGCGCTGCGCGGTCGCGCGTCCGATGCCCGAGCCTGCGCCGGTGACGATCGCGACGCGCCCGGTCCAGTCGTGTCCGAGCTCTTCGGCTTCGCTCGCCTGCGGCTCGCTGCGCGCGGCGCTTCGCGCCGCTTGCTCCGACATGCACGCCTCCCGCTTCGTCAGTGGGCGAGCGTATCACCGTGATACGCTGCGTTTTCACACGTTTCAGAAAAGGAGAGGGTGATGGACCTCGGACTGAAGGGGAAGAAGGCGATCGTCACCGGCGCGACCAAGGGCATCGGGCGTGCGATCGCGGAGACGCTCGTCGACGAAGGCGCAGAGGTCGCGATCTGTTCGCGCAGCGCCGAATCGGTCGAGAGCGCCAAGAAGGCGCTCGAGCAGCGCGGCGGCCGGGTCTTCGCGAAGGCCGCGGACGTCGGAAACGGCGACGCGCTGGCCGCGTTCATCAACGACGCGGCCGCGGCGATGGGCGGCATCGACATCTTCGTCCACAACCCGAGCGGCGGGAACGGCGCCGACGAGAAGGCGTTCCGCGCGAACTTCGAGGTCGATCTGCTCGGCGCCGTGCGCAGCGTGAACACGGCGCTGCCGCACCTCGAGAAGTCGAAGGGCTCGGTGATCTTCATCAGCACGACTGCGGCGATCGAGACGTTCATCGGGCCGACCTCGTACAACGCGATCAAGGCCGCGCTGATTCGCCACGGCAGCGGCCTCGCGCAGGCGCTCGCGCCGAAGGGCATTCGCGTGAACACCGTCTCGCCGGGCCCGATCATGATCGAGGGCGGCTCGTGGGACATGATCAAGACCCACCGCAAGGCGCTCTACGACTCGACGCTCGCGACGATCCCGACCGGCCGCATGGGCACCGCGCAGGAGGTCGCGGACGCGGTCGTCTTCCTCGCGAGCCCGCGCTCGTCCTTCACGACCGGAATCAACCTGATCGTCGACGGCGGCACGACCAAGGGCGTGCATTTCTGAGGGCAAGCGCCGCGAAGCGGCGCGCGCAGCGAGGCGGAGCCGAGCGGAGTCGGCGTACCCCGCGGCAACTGGGTGAGGCACACTCGCGCGCGCGTGCCCACTCTCGAACCGCGAAGGATTCGCCATGAAGCTCTACGACTCGATCGGTCCCAACCCGAAGATGGTCCGCATGTTCGCCGCGGAGAAGGGTTTCTCCTTCAAGGAGACCCAGAAGGTCGACATCATGAAGGGCGAGAACCGGCAGGCGCCGTATCTCGCGAAGAACCCGGCGGGCGGCATGCCATCGGTCGAGCTCGATGGCGGAAAGATCATCTCCGAGACGATCGCGATCTGTGAGCTGATCGAGGAGACGAAGCCGCAGCCCGCGCTGATCGGCACGAGCCCGAGCGAGCGCGCCGAGACGCGCATGTGGGTGCGCCGCGTCGAGTGGAAGATCATCCAGCCGATGACCGACGGCTTCCGCTTCGCGGAAGGCCTGCCGCTGTTCAAGACGCGCATGTACACCGCACCCGAGGCGGCGCCGGGTCTGAAGGCGATCGCGCAAGAAGGCTTCAAGTGGCTCGACGCGCAGCTCGCCGGCCGCGACACGATCGTGCCCGGCCGCTTCTCGCTCGCCGACGTCGCGCTGTACGCGCTCGCCGAGTTCGGCAGCACCGTCGGCCAGACGATCCCGGCCGAATGCAAGAACGTGCAGCGCTGGTACGAAGCGACGAAGGCGAGGCCGAGCGCGAAGGCGTGAGGGATTAGGGAAATCAGCGGGCGAGCTCGAGCTCCGCCTCGCTGCCGCGGAACACATCGAGATCGACCGGACCCCGAATGCCGGGTACGCGCGCGTTGTCGGCGAGCTGCCAGAAGCGCCACGGACGTCGGCCTCGCGCGCGCGGCTCGCCGAGAATGCTGCGCGGCCAGAGCGCGTGCCTCGGAAACTGCCCGGCGAGGAGCTCGCGGTACGCGCGCTCCGTGAAGTAGAGGATCGGCTGGCGTCCCGTCGCGGCTTCGACCTCCGCGAGGAAGACTCCGAGCTCACGCCGGATCGTCTTGGCCGACGGACGCGCGGAGCAATTCCCGGTGTGCTCGACGTCGACCGCGGGCGGAAGCTCTCCGGTCTCCTCGACCGCCGCGAGGAAGTTGCGCGCTTGTTGGGCTCCCGCGCTGCAGAACGTGAAGAAGTGATACGCGCCTCGTAGCACGCACGCTTCGCGTGCACCGCGCCAGTTCTCTTCGAAGAGCGGGTCCCTCCAATCCTGACCCTCGCTCGCCTTGATGAAGGCGAACGAGGCGCCCGCGCCGCGCACGGAGCGCCAGTCGATGTCGCCCTGGTGGCGCGAGACATCGACGCCCCAGGCTGCGCCCCTCGGCAACGCGTTCGGACGCCAGAGGCCCGCCTGATACGTGGCGTACGCGGCAGCCCCTAGCACGGCAGCAATTGCGCTCACCACGCCCATCCGCGTCATGGCTCTCCTCCGCCTCTGTGCGAGAGGGACGCGGCTCGGCGAAGACCCGTTCTACTCGCGTGAGGCTCCCGCCTCGAGCTTCGCCGCGAGCTTCTTCGGCGCGACGAGGCGGTAGCTCTGCTCGATCAGCGCGGCGACTTGGTTCCAGTCGACTCGGCCTTCGAGGTAGACGCCCACCCAGCCGGCCTTGCCGACGTAGTGCGGGACGAAGTAGCGACGCGGGTCGTACGCGATCAGGACTTCTTGCGCGCCCTGCGGAGCTTTCACCGTAACAGCGAGCCGCCCGGTGCCGGCGCCGCACACTGCGAACATCTTTTCGCGCACGCGGAAGGTCGGCTGGTCCCAGGTGATCTTCTCGCGCGCCTCGGGCAGCGCGAGACAGAGCGCGCGCACGCGGGCGAGCGGCTCGCGCGGCGCCTTCGCGCGGGACGCGCGCTTCGCGGCACGCGGGCGCGCCGCGCGCTTGCTCACTCCGCGCGCCACACGAAGCCGATGCGCACGCCGTAAGTCCGCGGCGCGAGCAGGCCGACCGAGGCCGGCATCGAGCCGCTGAACTCGCCCGTCGTGACGTTGCGCACGTAGACGACCTCGTCCTCGAGGTTCTCGGCGAATGCCTCGACGCTGAAGCGCTCGCTCGCGCTGCGCCAGACGAGGCGCACGTCGGTGCGCGTGTAGGCGTCGACGCGATCGGCGGGAAGGTCGTAGGGGCGCAGCACGTAGTCGTCGGTCCAGGTCGTCTTCAGCACCGGCGTGAGCGTGCCGAGCTCTCGGAGCTCAGCCTGATAGCTCGCGAGCAGGCTCGTCTTCCAGCGCGGCGCGTCCTCGAGGCGCTTGCCGGCGAGATTGCTCTGGCCCCGCCACGGGAAGAGAGGATTCGCGGCAGGGCAACCTGGATCGGAGACGGGCAGCGCCTGCGCCGCGTCGTCGCTGCAGAACTCGTCGAACACCGCGTGCAGGTAGCCGGCGCTCGCCTGCAGCGTGAGCCCCGCGGTCGGCAGCGCGAGCAGCTCGAGCTCGACGCCGCGGATCGTCGCGGCCGCGGCGTTCTCCGTGTGCTGCGAGAGCCCGACGACCTGCGGCACCTGGAGGTCGGCGTAATCGGAAGCGAACGCTGTTAGGGCGATCTGCGCGCGGCCGTCCGCCAGCGTCGACTTGATCCCCGCCTCCCACGCGCGGATCAGCTCGGGCCGCACGCTGCGGATCTCGCCCGTCGCGTTGTCGGCTTCGAGGATGCCCGCCTTGTATCCCTTCGCGTGCTTCAGGTAGACGGTGTGCCGCTCGCTCGGCCGCCATCGAACACCGATCTCCCAGGTGTCCTCGGTGAAGACCTCGCGCTCGTGCCAGCGCGTCTGCGGCAACCCGCCGCTCGACGGGTGCGCGAGGTTCTGGAACGTGAGCGAGAGCGAGTCGCGATTCAGCCGCCAGCCGCCGAACAGCTCGACGTCCGGCGCGGGCGAATCCTGCAGCCACTCGAGCGGGCGAAGCGTCAGGCTCATGAACGGCGCGAAGCCCGTCGCGACGGCGTGCAGCTCCGAGAGGATCGTGCCGAACGGCAGGATGATCTCGTCGAACGCGCGGTCCTCGGTGTTGCGGAAATAGAAGAGGCCCGCGATCCAATCGATCGCGCCGTCGCCCTGAGAGCTGAGCCGCAGCTCGCCGGTGGTGTGGCCGTATCGGTGCGGGCGGAACACGTCGAGGATCGGC
>DASTOI010000472.1:0-2706 GCA_035762585.1 Myxococcota bacterium | reverse complement strand
AGACGGTTCCTGGCAAGGCCCGAGCCACCCTGACCGAAGATCGGGGAGGAACCCCAGCTCGAAGCCGATACCGGGCGAGTCGTATCGGTTCGGCCGAGAACGCAGCCAGGCGGACCTGCCAGGCCGCTTTGCGGCGCGGCAGGTGCCCCGGCGTAGGCGTGGCGAGCCGAACCCAAGATTTAAAGCAGGCTTTCAGGAGGTGGCGACTGAGAATTACCCTTGCCGGCGCCGCTGGTCAGGTAGTTTGCCGGCTGTGACTGGTTGGGCTTCGGTTTTTGTCAGCCATACGTCAGATATGGCTGGCTATCCGCCGGGTCGTTCGTTTGCACAAGCGGCCGTCGAGGCTGTGCTGAAGGCTGGGTTGCGGCCGGTGGAGATGGCGCAGTTCGCGGCGCGGCCGCCACGCGGAGAAGGGTCTCGATGACCTGCACCGCGTCTGCGACACGCTGATCACGATTCCGAATCACCGTCTGCTCGCGCTCGCGGGCAAAGACACGCCGATGCTGCAGTCGTTCCGCATCGCGGACGACGTGCTGCTGAACGCGGTGCGCGGCATCTCGGACCTGATCACCGTGCACGGCCTGATCAATCTCGACTTCGCCGACGTGCGCACGATCATGAACGAGATGGGCAACGCGCTGATGGGCACGGGCATCGGCGTCGGCGAGAACCGCGCGAAGGACGCCGCCTACGCGGCGATCTCGAGCCCGCTGCTTGAGGACCTCTCGATCGACGGCGCGCGCGGCGTGCTGATCAACATCACCGGCGGCACCGACATGACGCTGTGGGAGGTGAACGAGGCCTCGACGCTCGTGCAGGAGGCGGCGCACGAGGACGCGAACATCATCTTCGGCGCGGTGATCGACGAGCACATGAAGCCCGGCGAGCTGCGCGTGACGGTGATCGCGACGGGCCTCGAGGAAGAGCGCGCGAAGGTCGGCGACCGCAACGAGCGCGGCGAGCGCGCCGGCGGGCGCGAGGCTTCGGCCGAGAGCGGGTACGTGCAGCCGATCCGGCGCGAGCCGTCGCCCGCCCCGGCTGCGCGCGCGGAGGCGCAAGCCCCGGCGCCGCCGCGCGAGCCTGATCCGGCGCCGGCGCCCGCTGCGCCGCGCAGCGCTGCGCCCGTGGTCGCGATTCACGACGCCGCGCAGGCCGATTTCCAGTCGCCGTTCGAGGACGAGTACGACGTGCCGGCGTTCCTGCGCAAGCGGCGCGCCGAACCGCGCAACGAGAAGGACGAGGACGAGCTGCCCGCGTTCCTGCGGCGGACGGCGGACTAGCAAGCGAAGCGCGCAGCGAGGCGGAGTCTTCGGAGCCGAGCGAAGGTCGAACAGTGGCCTCCGCGTCCGCTGGAGCCTCGGCGTGCGGTGATCGGGCATCGTGAGTCGGTCTGCTAGCAGGCGCGCGTGGCGGCGCGCGCAGCGGCGCGCGAGGGGTTGGCTCCGCAACAATCCGAAGGGCGCCTTCAGACCACGTGAGGGCGCCCTTCCCTTTTTCCGCGTCCGACAGCCGGGACGCCCACGCGAGGAACGCATGGCCGCAGAGCTCGTGCAGATCGAACGCCGCCCGGGCGGCGTCGCGCTCGTCACGCTGAACGACCCCGAGCGCCTGAACGCGATGAGCGAGGCGATGGGCCGCGCGATCGAGAGCGCGGTCGGCGCGCTGAAGGACGAGGCCGCGCTGCGCGCAGTCGTGCTCACCGGCGCGGGCCGCGCGTTCTCCGCGGGCGGCGATCTCGACATGCTCGTGCGGATGGCGCGGGCCGGAAACGCCGACCCGGGCGGCGTGACGCGCGACGCGCACGCCGCGTTCATGGGCCGCTTCTACCGGATGTATCTCTCGGTGCGCGACCTGCCCGTCCCGGTGATCGCCGCGCTGAACGGCGCCGCGATCGGCGCGGGCCTGTGCGTCGCGCTTGCCTGCGACCTGCGCATCGCCGCACGCGAAGCCAAGCTCGGACTGAACTTCACGCAGCTCGGCATCCACCCCGGGATGGCGGCGACCTGGACGCTCCCGCGCATCATCGGCAGCGCGCAGGCGGCCGAGCTGATCTACACCGGCCGCGTGATCGACGGTGAAGAAGCCGCGCGCATCGGGCTCGCGAACCGCGCGGTCTCACGCGACGAAACGCTGCCCGCTGCGCTCGCGTTGGCTGCCGAGATCGCCGGCGCCGCCCCGGTCGCGGTGCGCGGCGCGAAGCGCTCGCTCGCCGCCAGCGGCGGCTCGGACCTCGAAGCGCAGCTGGGCCGCGAGGCCGCCGAGCAGGCGCTCTGCTACGAGAGCGCCGACCTGCTCGAGGGCCTCGCCGCGATCCGGGAGAAGCGCGCGCCGAAGTTCTCAGGGAGCTGAGCGCCGTCCAGCCACCGCCGAACCGGCAGCCGGTGCGCAGTGCGTGATTTTCGTCACCGCGAAGAAAAGCGCAGTGAACGATCTCAAGTTGTACGCGCGCGGAACGAAACGTTTCGCGCAGCAGCGGGAGACGCAGAGCGATGTCGGCGGCGGTGGCGAAGGCGCTGAAGAGCGGAAACCTCTGGCTCACCCTCGCCTACCTCGCCGTACTGCTCCTGCTCGCGAAGGCGAACGCCTGAGCCGCTAGCCCGTACCTGGCGCAAAGCGTCCGACAGACTCGGCTTCTCCTCCGCATTCGACGCGCCCAGGACGCAGCGCGCTCACCGCGAGCGTTCGAGACGACGCGCCAGCGTGCGG
>DASTOI010000471.1:0-5231 GCA_035762585.1 Myxococcota bacterium | reverse complement strand
CAGCAGCAGAAGACCGGCGTGCTCGACGTGACCGGCGGCTCGGTGCGCGTGCGCATCGCGTTCGATCGAGGCGCCGTCGTGTGGGGCGAGACGGTCGGCCCCTACGAGCACGCGGCGCTCGGCGATCTGCTCGTGCGCAGCGGCCTCGTCTCGCCCGAGCGCATGCTCGCGCTCGAGCGCGGCGTCCAGGACGGCGAGGGCGATCTGCCCGCGCTGATCACGAAGCGCGGCGAGCTCGGCGAGGCGCAGCTCCAGGAAGCGGTGAGCCTGCTCACGCAGAACACGATGTTCACGCTGCTGCGCTGGACGCAGGGCTCGTTCCACTTCACGTCGCAGCCGGTGGCTGGCGAGGGCGACGCCACGCAGCGCACGCCGGCCGAGCAGATCCTGATGGACGCGCTGCGCATGGTGGACGAGTGGCGCACGTTCGACGCCGAGGCGCGCGACCTCGACACCGTCTGGCGCCGCAGCGAGGGCTTCGACGTGTTCCGCGAGCGCGCGAGCGGCGAGAGCGCGTCGCGGCTCGCGCACGCGGAGCGCGCGTTTCTGCTGATCGACGGCCGCGTCGCCGCGCGCCGCGTGATCGATCTCGCGCGCATGGGCGAGTTCGAAGGCGTCTACTGGCTCTCGCGGCTGCGCCGCGCCGGGGTCATCGAGCCGCTGATGCGCGAGGCCCCGCGCGCGCGCCGGGTTCGGATCGCGCTCTGGCCGGCCGCCTCGCTCGGCGCGGCGGCGGCGATCGCGCCGTTCCTGCTCGCCGCGCTCGCCGTGCTGGCGCTCGTGTTCGACCACACGAGCGAGCGAGCCGGCTCGGCCGAGGACGCCGCGCTGATGCGCAGTGCGGAGAGCGCGTTCACGCGCGCGCTCGCCCGCAACGCGGTCGAGGCGTATCGCTTCAGGCACGGGCGCTGGCCGGAGGATCTCGCCGCGGCGACTCGCGAGCTGCCCGCGCCCTTGGCGACGGAAAACGTCGGCGCATACTATTACGCGCGCCGCGGCGACAACTTCGTGGTTCTTCTGCCCGAGGAGTAGCGGTTACGGAGCGATCCACCTGAGCGCGCAAGAGGCTACGAGTCGTCAGACCCTCGTCTTCGACGACAACCGACTCGCCTCCGCGCTCTACGGCGAACGCGAGCGCACGCTGCGGATCGTCGAGCAGGACCTCGGGATCTCGGTTCACGCGCGCGGCAATCAGGTGCGGCTCGCCGGCTCCGAGGAACGCGTGCGGCTCGGGCGGCAGGTGCTCGAGGAGCTCTACGGGCTCGTGCGCGAGGGCCGGGCGGTCGGTCCGAGCGACGTCCATTCCGCGATCCAGGCCGTCGCGACGCAGCCGGGCGCGAACCTGCGCGAGGTCTACAGCGATGCGCTCTCGCACGTGGGCTCGCGGCGCCGCATCGCCGCCAAGAATCTCTCGCAGCGCCGCTACATCGACCTGATCGACGAGCACGACATCGTGATCTCGGTCGGGCCCGCCGGCACCGGCAAGACCTACCTCGCGATGGCGATGGCGATCGCGGCGCTGAATCGCCAGGAGATCGCGCGTGTGATCCTCGCGCGGCCGGCGGTCGAGGCGGGCGAGAAGCTCGGCTTCCTGCCCGGCAATCTCGCGGAGAAGGTGAACCCGTACCTGCGCCCGCTCTACGACGCGCTTCACGACATGATGGACTTCGAGAAGGCGCAGCGGCTGATGGAGCGCGGCGTGATCGAGGTCGCGCCGCTCGCGTTCATGCGCGGCCGCACGCTGAACGAGTCGTTCGTGATCCTCGACGAGGCGCAGAACACGACGCCCGAGCAGATGAAGATGTTCCTGACGCGGCTCGGCTACGACTCGAAGGCAGTGATCACGGGCGACATCACGCAGATCGATCTCCCGAGCCAGCAGGCGAGCGGCCTGATCGACGCGCTCGAGGTGCTGCGCGACATCGAGGGCATCGGCTTCATGCGCTTCACCGATCAGGACGTCGTGCGGCATCCGCTCGTGCAGTCGATCGTGCGGGCCTACGACCGGCGCGCGGCGGGGCTGCTCGAGCCGGCGCGCGAGAAGCCCGCGGCCGAGAACGGCGACGGCGAGGACGGCGGCGCGAGCGCGAAATGAAGCTGCGCGTGGCGGGCCCGCCGCCCGGGGCGCCGCGTTTCGATCGCCGGCTGCTCGCGCGGCGCGCCCGGGCGCTGCTCGCGGCGCTGGATCTCCCGCGCGCGGAGCTCTCGCTCGCGCTCGTCTCGGATGCCGCGATCGCGAGCCTGAACGCCGCGCACCGCGGGCGGCGCGGGCCGACCGACGTGCTCGCCTACTCGCTGCTCGAGGGCGCGCACGCCGCGCACCGCGCCGAGTTGTTGGGCGACGTCGTGATCGCGACTTCCCTCGCCGCGCGACAAGCGCGCGAGCTCGGTCATTCGCTGAACGACGAGCTGCTGCGCTTGTTGATCCACGGCGTGCTTCATTTGTTGGGCTTCGATCACGAGAAGCCGGGCGATGCGCGCCGCATGCGCGCGAAGGAGCGCGCACTTTGGAGAGCGGTCGCGTGATGCCGTGGCGCTGGATCCTCGCCTACGTCGCCGCGACGTTCTTCGCGTTTCCGCAGCCCGTCGGTGACGCGTTCGTGCTCGATCTCGGCCTCGTGCTCGCGCCCGTCGCGCCCGCGCTGCTGCTCGTCGCGCTGCGCGGCCTCGCGCCCGGCCGCGCGCTGCGAGTCGGCTTCGTCGCCGGCTGGCTCGCGCACGCGGCCCTCCTGCACTGGGGCTACGTCGTGACGGTGGCGTACGGGCATGCGCCCGTGATCGCCGGCGTGCTCGCGCCGTTTGGGATGGCGCTCTATCCGGCTGCGTTCATCGCGGGGTTCGCGGCGGTCGCAGCGCTCCTCGCAAAGCGCGGGCTCGCGAATCCGTTCCTGCTCGCGGCCGCGTGGGTGACGTTCGAGTGGCTGCGCTCGTGGGTGCTCACCGGCTTCACCTGGGGCGGGATCGGGTATGCGTGGCACCAGAGCTTCTCCGTCCCGATTTCGCTGGCATCGCTGACGGGCGTGTCCGGGCTCGCGTTCGCCGCAGCGGCTGCGGGCTTCGCGTGCATTGCCGCGCGCGCGCGCTGGGCATCGAGGCTCGCGCTGGCATTCGTCGGCGCGCACCTCGCGGCGAGCCTCGTGTACGCAGCGTTCTCGCGCGGCGAGACCGCGGAGGCCTCGTCGCGCTCGCATCCTCGCTACACGCGCGTCGCCGCGCTCCAGGGCAACATCGACCAGAACGCGAAGTGGACTCCGGAAGCGTTCGAGGAGACGCTTCGCGCTTACGAAGACTTGACGCGGCGCGCGGCGGCCGAAGGCGCGCAGCTGATCGCGTGGCCGGAGACCGCCGTCCCCGCGCCTCTGGCGATCCCCGAGCTGCGCGACCGAATCGCAGCCCTCGCGCGGGAAGTCCGTACGCCTCTGATCGTCGGCGCGATCGGCGTCGATTTCGACGCACAGGGGCGTCCGATCGCCCACTACGACAGCGCATTCGTGTTCTCGTACGAGGGCGAGCTGCTCGATCGCTACGACAAGACCCACCTCGTGCCGTTCGGCGAATACCTGCCGCTGCGGCCGCTGCTCGGCCGCTTCATTCGCGCCATCGCGACGGGCTCGATCGCGAACGACGTGAGCGCAGGCGCGCGCGTGCGCGCGACGGACGTCCCGCTCGCGAACGGCGAGACGATCCGCGTCGGCATCCCGATTTGTTACGAGCTGATCTTTCCGGACTTGGTGCGACGCTTCGCCGACGACGGCGCGCAGCTGCTGGTCGGCATCACGAACGACGCCTGGTACGGCCGCACCGGCTCCCCGTATCAGTTCCTCGCGATGACCGAGCTGCGATCTGCCGAGACCCGCTTGCCCGGGGTTCGTGCAGCGAACACGGGCGTCTCTGCGCTGATCGGCAAGGACGGCCACGCGTTTCGACAGACGCGGATCTTCGAGCGCGATTGGGTGGTCGGAGACGTCGAGCTGCTCGCGGCGCCGACGCGAACCCTCTATTCCCGCTACGGCGACTGGTTCGCCCACGCCTGCACAGTCGCTACGGTGCTCGCCTCTTCGTTCGCAATCTTCCGAGGCCGCAAGCAGACATGAGCGAGACGAGCTCTCCCCAACAACTGGACCGCGTCGAGCTGGCGCAGCGCGCCAAGGCGCAGCGCGCGCGCTTCGACGAGTTCCGGGGGCGGCTTTGACGAAGCGGCGCTGCGCGCGCGGCTCGGGCAGCTCGACGCCGACGCCGCCAAGCCCGATCTCTGGGACAACCGCGAGCGCGCGCAGCAGGTCCTGAGGGAAAAGCGCGCGCTCGAGCGCGAGCTCGCCGCTCTCGCGGCGATCGAGGAAGCGCAGAGCGACGCCGAGGTGATGCTCGAGCTCGCCGACGAGGCAGGCGACGACGACGCCGCGCGCGAGGCCGCCGAGAAGCTCGAGCTGGCCACGAAGCGCATCGAGGACGCCGAGCTGCAGCGCCTGCTCGGCGGCGAGCACGACGCCGGCAACGCGATCGTCACGATCGAGGCCGGCGCCGGCGGCACCGACGCCGCGGACTGGGCGCAGATGCTCTTCAAGATGTATGGGCGCTGGTGTGAGGAGCACGACTACAAGCTCGAGCTGCTCGACGCGCAGGAGGGCGACGAGGCCGGCCTGCGCAGCGTCACCTTCACCGCAGCCGGCGACTACGCGTACGGCTACCTGAAAGAGGAGGTCGGCGTGCATCGGCTGGTGCGCATCTCGCCGTTCGATTCGCAGGCGCGCCGCCACACCGCGTTCGCGCGCGTCTCCGTCGTGCCGGAGCTCGACGACGAGGTCGCGGTGGAGATCGACGAGAAGGATCTGCGCGTCGACACGTATCGCTCGGGCGGCGCCGGCGGGCAGCACGTCAACAAGACCGACTCGGCGGTGCGCCTCACGCATCTCCCGACCGGCACGGTCGTGCAGTGCCAGAGCGAGCGCTCGCAGCACAAGAACCGCTCGAAGGCGATGAAGGTGTTACGGGCGCGGCTGTACGACCTCGCGATGAAAGAGCAAGAGGAGAGGCGCGCGGCGCTGGCGGGCGAGAAGGCGGCCGCGTCGTTCGGCTCGCAGATCCGCTCGTACACGTTGCACCCGTCGCAGCGCGTGAAGGATCACCGCACCGACGTCGAGATCGGAAACGCGCAGGGCGTGCTCGATGGCAACCTCGACCCGTTCATCCGCGCGTCGTTGTTACAGAAGGCGGGGGCACGAGCTTGAGCG
>DASTOI010000470.1:0-19076 GCA_035762585.1 Myxococcota bacterium | reverse complement strand
CTGCTTCGAGGTCTACAAATTCGAGGAGCCGGTCATGAGCGCAGGAGCCGCGTGATGGCGCGCCGCTTGATGGAAGGGAGCGAAGCGATCGCCGAGGCCGCGATCGCAGCCGGCTGCAAGTTCTTCGCCGGCTACCCGATGACGCCGTTCACGGAGTTGTTGGAGGCGTTCGCGGCGAAGCTGCCCGCTGCCGGCGGCGCGTGCATCAACGCCGAGAGCGAGCTCGAGGCGGTCGGCATGGCGTGGGGCGCGGTCGCGACCGGCGCGCGCGCCGCGACCGGCTCCACCGGTCAGGGCCTCGCGCTGATGCAGGAGTCGTTCTCCGAGCTCGTGCGCGCCGAGCTGCCGCTCGTCGTCTTCAACATGGCGCGCGGCCAGTTCGACTACTTCCAAGCGACGCGCGGCGGCGGCCACGGCGACTACCACTTCCTGGTGCTCGCGCCGATCGACGTGAACGAGGCGGTGCTGCTGACGCGCGCGGCGTTCGAGCTCGCGGAGCGTTGGCGAAATCCGGTGCTGATCTACGGCGACTACCTGCTCGCGCACACCGCAGAGGCGGTCGAGTCGAGCGCCGCGAGCGCGCCGCCGCCCGCGCCCGACTGGCGCGCCGACGGCACCGGCCGCGCGCGCGGCGGGCCGCGTCACATCTCGCCGATCGGCATGCAGCCCGGCATGAAGGGCATCGACGCCGAGGTGTTCTGGCAGCGTCTGCAAGCGAAGCATGAGCAGATCGCGGCGGCGGAGCAGCGCTTCGAAGCGGAGCACTGCGAAGGCGCGGAAGTCGTCGTCGTCGCGTTCGGATCGCTCGCGCGCTTCGCGCGGCACGCGGTGCGCGAGCTGCGCCGCGAAGGCCTGCGCGTCGGCTACTTCCGGCCGATCTCGCTGTGGCCGTTTCCGAGCGAAGCGCTCGCGCGCGCGAGCGCCGGCGCGCGGCGCATCGCCGTGCTCGAGCAGAACGCGGGCCAGATGATCGACGACGTGCGGCTCGCGGTGTTAGGGAATCCCCGAGTCGTCGCGATCGGCGGGATTTCGACCGACCCGCACGGCTTCGGCATCGGGCGCTTCTTCGATCCCGAGCAGGTGCGCGCGCGGATCGAGGCCACGCTCCCTGAGAGGAGCGCCGCGTGAAGAGCGAGACGATCCGCACCGACGTGCCGCCCGCGCGCTCCGCGCGTCGCACCGGCGAGTTCGCGCCCGATCTGCAGCTCTCGGTCGACCACGATCTCTGCCCCGGCTGCGGCGAGCCGCTCGCGCTGCGCGTCGTGCTCGAGCTGATCGAGGAGCTCGGCTGCGCGGAGAACGCGCTCGGAGTGGTCGGGATCGGGTGTTATACGGCGCTGGGCTCGTCGATCGGCGTCGACATGGTGCAGGCGCTGCATGGCCGCGCGCCGAGCCTCGCGACCGGCGCGAAGCGGATGCGCCCGAGCACGCTCGTGTTCACGCTGCAGGGCGACGGCGACATGGTGAACGAGGGGCTGCAGGAGGTGATCCACACGGCGGCGCGCGGCGAGCGCGTGACCTGCGTGCTGCTCAACAACGGCGTGTTCGGCGAGACGGGCGGGCACATGACCGCGACGACCGTGCTCGGCCAGCGCACGAAGAACACGCTCGGCGGCCGCGATGCGACGCAGCACGGCCACCCGATCTCGCTCGCGGAGATGCTCGCGCCGCTCGGCGGCGCCGCCTACATCGCGCGCGGCTCGGTGCACGACGCGCCGAACATCGTACGCACGAAGAACATGCTGCGGCGCGCGTTCGAAGCGCAGCTCGCGGGCGAGGGCTTCTCGCTCGTCGAGATCCTGACGATGTGCCCGACCGGTTGGTTCGTGCCGACCGCGAAGGGCCCGGGCTATCTCGACGAGGTGATCGGCGCCGTGCACCGCATCGGCGAGATCAAGGCGAGGCCGCAGCGCGCGTGACTGCACATGCCGAATCTCTCGAGGAGCTCGTCGCGCCCGGGCGCTGCGCGGTGCTGGTGATGGAGCTGCAGCGCGGCGTCGTCGGCGATCTCGCGTCGATGCCGGCGCTGGCGAAGGCCGTGCAAGAGGCGGGGGTGATCGCCGCGACCGCGCGCGTGCTCGCTGCCGCGCGCGCGGCCGGCGTGCGCGTGATCCACTGCCACGCCGCGTTCCGCGCCGATCGCGCCGGCACTCCGCGCAACGTTCCGCTCGTGAACGTCTTGTTACGGAATCCGCGCCACATGCTGGTCGGCGAGCCGAGCACCGAGAGCGTTCCCGAGCTCGGCCCCGACCCGCGCGACCTCGTCAGCCGGCGCTTCCACGGCATGTCGCCGTTCGCAGCGACCGAGCTCGACGCGTTCCTGCGCGCCGAGGGCGCGAGCTGCGTGATCGCGGCCGGCGTTTCGCTGAACGTCGGCATCATCGGCCTCACGATCGAGGCCGTGAATCACGGCTATCACGTCGTGGTCCCGCGCGACTGCGTCGCCGGCTATCCGGCGGAGTACGGCGAGGCGGTGCTGGCCAACACGCTCTCGCGGCTCGCCCACTTCACGACGAGCGAGGAGCTGGCCGCGCGCTGGTCGCGATGAGCAATTCGGGTCGAGCACCGATTGCTGTTGTCCAGCAATCCGTGCCTGACCCCGATTGCTGTTCCCGTCACAGCTCGGTCCGGTAGTTCTCCTCGATGCTCGCGTCGATCTTCGCGGCGAGGTCTGAGCCGGCGCCGGTCTTCTTCGCGAACATCGCGCCGAACGAGATGCGCAGCGGCGCCGGCCAGGTCTCGGGGCTCCACAGCTTCGAGCGCCGGAACGCCTTCGCGCAGTGGAAGAAGCAGCGCTCGACGTGCACGCGGATCGCGAGCAACGCGGGCTTGCCGCGCTGCTCGAGGCGCGCGAGCAGCGCGGGATCGGCGGTGAGCTCCGCGCGGCCGTGCACGCGCAGCGTCTCCTCGGTGCCCGGCACCAGGAAAATCAGCGCGACGCGTGAGGTCGCGAGGATGTTCTGCAGCCCGAAGATCAGCCGGTTGCCCTTCTGCTCGGGGATCAGCAGCGTGCGCTCATCCAGCGCGACCGCGAAGCCCGGGCCGTCGCCCTTCGGCGAGACGTCCGGGCGGCCGTCGGCGTCGCAGGTCGCGAGCAACGCGAACGGAGCCCGCGCGAGAAACGCGAGCGACGGCTCGTCGAGCGCGTCGTTCACTTTCAATCGCACGCCGGGCGATTCCTCGCCGATGATCGCGCGCACTTTCTGCAGTGAGTCGAGGCGGTGGGCGTCGGCGGGCATCGCGTCTCCAGGTTTTTTCGGGCGGCTGCAGGTGAACGTTATACCGGTGCGTCGCGCGGGCGCTCTCGCTTCGCTGACTCACTCACCGCGAGCTCGGTTCGAGCGCGCTCGCGCTCGTGCGCGGCGCCGCGGCGGCCGCGCGGCGCGCGTAGATGTCGATCGGCGTGTTCACGTCGAAGCCGCTCGACGACGACTGGCGGAAGCTCCAGTAGTCGAGGCCGACCAGCACGCGGTGCTCGAAGGGCCCCGTCGTGAAGTCGAGCTGGAGGTTCGTGTCCGCCGTCGAGATTTCGTAGTGCGGCTTCGTCCCGAACGCGTTCCGCGCGACGACGCGGTCGTCCGCGTCGATGAAGGGATCGAACGGATTGCCGTAGACGTCGGGGTAGATGTTGAAGTAGGTCGTCTTCGCGTCGACGTGGCGCAGGTTGGTGCGCAGCGCGATCGATTCAGTGAACGCGTGCTCCACCAGCAGCGAGCCCTGCAGCTGCTCGCTCTCGAGACGGTCGAACTCGGGCTCGCCGAGCTGGAGCGTGTCGGGAAGGCGCTGGCTCTTCGGCGCGAGAACCGTCGCGACGATCGGCAGGAACTGCTGGCTCGTCGAGGTGTCGTCTTTCTGCCAGAGGCCGAGCAGCGTGACGTCGGTGTCGTCGCCCGGCCGCCAGCGGAGCGAGGGCGCCGCGAGATAACGATCGCCGTGCGTGCGTTCGGCCTGCAGGTCGGCATCCCGAGCGAGGCCCAGCAGTCGAGCGGAGAACACGCCGTCCGCATCGAACGCGCCGGTCACGTCGAGCCGCAGCTCCTTGCGGTCGAAGCTCCCGTACGACGCAGCGAGCTCGCCTGCGGGATCCTGCTGCGGTCGCTTGCTGACCAGGTTGAGCAGGCCGCCGGTCGTGCCGGCGCCGTACAGCACCGAGGAAGGCCCCCGTAACACCTCGATGCGCTCGAGCGTGAACACGTCCGCGCGCGGAATCAGCGCATAGCTGACCTGCTTGATCATCCCGTCGAGGTATTGGACGGGATCGAAGCCACGCACGAACGCGATGTCGTTGCGCGTGTCGAGCCCGTACGACTCGGCGCGCACGCCCGCCGTGTAGCGGAGCGTCTCCTGGAAGTTGAGCGCGCCGATGTCGGCGATGCGCTCCGCGGTGACGACGCTGATCGCCTGTGGAATCTCGAGCAGCTTCGTGTCGGTCTTGGTGGCGGCGCGCGCGCGCTCGGCCGTGATCACGATCTCCTCGGTGTCGCTGCGAACGCCGGAATCCTGGGCCGCGGCGGCTGCAGCGACGGCGGACGCGAGCGAGACCGCGATTCGCGCGGCGCGGCCTGCCCAACGACGAGCGGCGAGGGGTTTCATCGAGAGCTTCTCCTGCGGCAACGAATCGAGTGACATGCGCTTTGGGGGCGTGTGGTGGTGAGGAATCAGGCGTCGCACGCCCGCTCGAGCGCTGACCCCGACGACGCGGCGCCGTGCAATGCCGCGTCCGCCCAGCGCCACGCGCGCTCCGCGTAGCGCCGGCCGAGGCCGTGCTGCGTTCTCACTTCGGGGTGATCGGCCAGTAACAACCATTGGACGGCGATGCGCTCGAGCAGCCCGGTGCACGCATGCGCGCTCGCGCGCAGCTCGAGCCAGACGACGGCGCGCAGCAGCTCGGACTCGTCGCGCTCCGACGCGAGGTCGGCGAGCGCCCGGGCGCGCGCGAGCAGCATCGCGCGGTACGGGCTCATGAGAGGCCGGCACGCGCGGCCGGCTCGCCGCCGAGCGCGCGGGAAGGGAGGCGGAGCGGGGGGACCGCCCGCTCCGCCTCCGAGCCCGACGCCGGCTGGTGTCGGCGCCGGGTTCGCGCGTATGCGCGGCGCGAAGGCGCGGTCGAATTTCGCGGCGGTCGCAATCGGGTCGAGCCTCTCGATGACCGTGGGAGCGGGCGGATTCCCGCTGTCCACGGCTGGCTCACCCGGACGGCTCGCTGGCTGGCGAGAGAAGACTACGCAATATTGAAAATGAATGTCAATTGCAGAACAATGGAATTTGCTGCCCCAGCGGATCCGCGATGGAGAAAGCGCACAGATGAGACCCGACGCCCGCGACGCACAACCGAAGCCCGTGCGGCAAATCAGCTCGCAAGAGCTGCTCGGGCCGGAGCGCCTGCTCCACATCGAGCACAACGGCGAGATCTACACGCTGCGGCTGACGCGCAACGATCGCCTGATCCTCACCAAGTAGCGCGCGCGAGGCGCTCGAAGGAGACGCATGCGCGTCGCGATCATCGGCGCCGGACCGAGCGGCCTCACGACTTGCAAGACGCTGCGCGCGGCCGGCCTCTCGGCCGTCTGCTTCGAGGCGGGAGAGCGCGTCGGCGGCCAGTGGGTGCTCGACAATTCGAGTGGGATGTCGGCCGCCTACCGCTCGCTGCGAACCAACACGAACAAGAGCATGAGCCGCTTCTCGGACTTCGCGTTTCCCGTGGAGTACCCGGAGTATCCGAGCCACGCACAGATGGCGGAGTGGTTCGAGAGCTACGCGCGCCGCTTCGGCGTGCTCGACCACGTGCGCTTCCGCAGCCGCGTCGTGCGCGCCGAGCCGCATGCCGATGGCTTCAGCGTCGAGACGAGCGATGGCGAGCGAGAGAGCTTCGATGCGCTCGTCGTCGCGTGCGGGAATCTGTGGGACGAGGTCACGCCGCGCTTCCCCGGAAGCTTCGCGGGCCCCGCGTTTCACGCGAAGCATTATCGCGATCCTAATTCCCCTCACGCGCTGCGCGACCAGACGGTGCTCGTGGTGGGCCTCGGCAACAGCGGCTGTGAGATCGCGGTCGAGCTCGCCGAGCCGCGGCTCGGCAACCGCGTCCTGCTCTCGGCGCGCTCGGGTCAGCTGATCCTTCCTCGAGCAGCGCCGGGCGGGCCTACGCCCCCGCATCCCTCGGACCCCGTGCCGTGGTTCTTTCGCGCGCTGCCGCCGTTCGCGCGCGACGCCCTCTTCCGCGCGCTGTTCCCCCGCATTCTCACGCGCATTACGGGCGAGCTTCGAGCGCCCGAGAGCGTGGGGCTGCCGGCGGCGCCGCGCGATCCGTTCCTGAAGCGCTCCGTCGTCAACGATCACGTGCTCGACGCGATCGCGAATGGAAGCATCGCAGCGCGACCGAACGTGAGAGAGCTGCACGCGCGCGCCGTCGAGTTCGCGGACGGAAAGATCGAGCCGGTGGACGCGATCATCTACGCGACGGGCTATCGCTTCGCGCTCCCGTTCCTCTCACCCGACCTGATCGGCTGCACGAATCCCAGCGATCTACGGCTCTATCAGGGCGTCGCGCATCCCAGACACTCTCGGCTCTTCTTCGTCGGGATCGTGCGCGCGCTATGCAGCATCTGGCCGCTCTCCGAGCAGCAGGCGCGCTGGGTCGCGGCGCTGCTGTGCTGCGAGTTCGAGCTGCCGAGCGAACGCGAGCGCGAGCGACGCGCGATGCCGGTGCTGCGCGTTCCGCTGCAGCATTGTCAGTTCCGCGCTCTCGACCTCGCACGCGAGGCGGCGCGCCGCGGCGGCCGCGCGCGCAGGCGCGTCACCCGATCGCGACGCGCACGCTCTTGAAGCCGCGCACGTTGCTCGAGTGCATCCGCTCCGCGCCGACCACCTGATAACTCGGGTAGCGCTGCAGGAACTCCTCCAGGCCGATGCGCGACTCCATGCGCGCGAGGTGTGCGCCCAGACAGACGTGGCGGCCGTAGCCGAAGCCGAGGTGGAGATCGATCGCGCGGCGCACGTCGAACGTGTCGGGGTCCGCGAACTTGCGCGGGTCGCGGCCGGTCGCGCCGTTCACGAGCGCGACCTTCGCGCCCTTCGGAATCGTCACGCCATGGAGCGTCACGTCGCGCGTCGTCACGCGGCCCTGATACTGCGAAGGCGGATCGAAGCGCAGCGTCTCCTCGACCGCGTTCGCGATCCTCGCGGGCTCGTTCACGAGCAGGCGCCGCTGCTCGGGCCGCTTCCATAGTTCGTGCAGCGCCGTCGCGAGCAGCTTCATCACGGTCTCGTTGCCGGCGGTCGCGAGCAGCACGAAGAACATGCGGACATCGTCGTCCCCGAGCCGCGCACGCTCGCCGCGCTCGTCCTCGACCTCGACTTCGAGCAGCCGCGTGAGCAAATCGTCGCGCGGGCGCGCGCGCCGCTCCGCGATCAGGCCGCTGATGTACGCGAGCAGCTCGCCGGAGGCGGCGATCGCCTCGCGCGTCGGCAGCGGATCGCCCGGCTCGCGATGCAGCATCAGGTTCGACTTGCGCTGCACCTCACGGCGATCGCTCTCGGGAATTCCGATCAGCGCGCTGATCACGTCCATCGGCAGGCGCGCGGTGAAGTCCTCGACGAGATCGAACTGCGCGCGTCCCTCGAGCGCCGCGAGATGCGTGCGCGCGATGCGCCGCACCTCGGGCTCGATCTGCGCCATCGAGCGCGGTGTGAACGCCTTGCTGACGAGATTGCGGTACCGCGTGTGGCGCGGCGGATCCATGAAGATGATCAGGCCCGAGTCGGGCTTCGGCGTGTCCATGAACTCGAGGCTGGTGCCGTTCAGCGAGCTGTAGGCCTCGCTGTCGACGAGCGCCGCGAGCACGTCGTCGAAGCGCGTGAGCGCGAAGAAGTCGAGGCGCGGGTTGTGATAGACCGGCGCCTCGTCGCGCATGCGCGCGTAGACCGGATACGGGTTCTCGTCCTGCGTGTAGTCGAACGGGTCGTACTCGAAGTCCGGCTTCGTCATGCGCGCACCCGCGGAAGCACGTCGCTCGCGAGCAGCTCGAGGCTCTGCCACGCGAGCGCGGGCGGAAGGCCGCCGCAGAGCGGCTGAAGCATCAGCGCGCCCTGCTTGCGGATGCGCTCCACGGCCTCGTCGGGCGTGAAGATCCGGTAGTTCCCGTTCTCGGCGCGCAGCGCATCGACGTTCTCCGCCGCCGATTTCGTGATCGATCCCATGCCGGCGAGCCAGCTCCCATACATCTGCGCGTCGTGGAGCATGTAGGGCCCGATCTCGCGCCAGGCGCGGTCGACGTCGCGCGCGACGAAGCAGGACGCCGGCGCGTCGCCGACCGGATTCACGAACAGCTGCGGCTTCGTGCCGTACTCCGCGCAGGCTGTGCGGTAGATCTCCGCGAGCTCGGGGTTTCCGCCCATCGTGAGCATCCCCATCCCGAAGCGCGCCGCGCGCCGCACGGCCTCCGGCGCGTTGCCGCCCATCCAGAGCGGCGGCCCGCCAGGTGTTAGGGGGCGCGGCGTCACGCGCACGGGCCGGCCCTCGTACTCGAACGGCTCGCCGCTCCACGCTCGCTTCAGCGCAGCGAGGCACGCTTCCATGCGCTTGCCGCGCTGGCGGATGTCACGCCCGAACATCGCGTACTCCTCGGGCCGGTAGCCGAGCGCGCACACGTAAGAGACGCGGCCGCCGGAGACGATGTCGAGCACCGCCATCTGCTCGGCGAGCTCGATCGGATCGTGCAGCGGCACGAGCAGTGCGCCGACCTGGATCGGCAGCTCCGTCGTGCGCGCGGCCAGCGCGCTCGCGAGCACGAGCGGCGCGGGCAGATAGCCGTCGCTCGATGCGTGGTGCTCCGAGACCATCGCGAGCGCGGCGCCGTGCTGCTCGCCCCACACCGTCATCTCGATCGCCGCGCGATAGAGCGCCGCGGCCGAGGCGTCGCCATCGCGCAGTCGCATGTCGAAGCGCAGCGTGAACATTCAGCAGGCCTCCTCGGCGGCGCAGGCCTCGCGCCATGTCGAATAGAATTGGCGGAACCAGCGGCGGTACTCGGCGACCGGCCCATCGCCGTCCGCCAGCGCCGGACGCGCGCGGTAGCACTTGTGCTCCCAGATCGGCACGTCCTGCTCGAACTGCGCGCGCGTGATGCGCTCGTTGAGCTCCGCGATGCGCTCCGTGGCGGCGGCGTCGGGCAGGCGGCGCATCGAGAAGTGCAGGCTCACGTCGCAGCGCTCCTGGTCGCGCGGCGTCTGCGTGATGTAGGTGAGCATGTCGAGCGGGCCCTGCTTCACCTCGACCGCGACGAGCCCGGGTCCGTTGGTCGTCGTGCGCGAGCGCACGTCGATGCCGGCAGCGCTCACGGCGGTCACGCGCATCACTTGATCGACGACGAGGCTCGCCCCCTCGAAGCGCACGTCGAAGTGCTCGCGCTCCGGCAGCGCCATGTCGTGCACGCTCGTGAAGTGCGCGCGGTCGAGAATGTTCTCGGTCATGTCCTGCAGGTGGACGCGCACGCAGTAGGCGCTCGAACGCCACGGCGTCCAGGCGGATTCGTCGGCGCGATGACGCGCTACCTGATAACTCGGCGGCGCACCGGCGGCGTGGTGCCACGCGTAGACGAAGCCGTTCACCTCGCACGCGGGCCTGCCGCGAATCGACACGCGCCCCTGGTCGTCACGCGCGATGCACAGCTCGGTTCCGAGCGCCTGCACGACGCGCGTTTCGCCGGACGCGATCTCCGCGCTGCGCGCGAGCGCGAACCAGCCGTCCGGCGTCGCCGGGAACGGATAGCGCGACCCAGAAGTCACCATGCGGGGACGTTCATACTTGCCGGTGACTTCGGGGACACCCTTGGCCGGCTGGGCAGGCGAAGTCTGGCACGCAAGTCACCAGTAAGTATGAACGTCCCCGAGCTGGTGACTTGCGGGATCATGCGCGGCTCGGCGTGAAGGTGATCGGGAGCGCCGAGAAGCCGCGCACGTTGGTGCTGTGGACGCGCGCGATGCCGCTCGCGTCGACTCGGAAGTCGGGCAGCCGCCGCATCACCTCTTCGAGCGAGACGCGCGCCTCGAGGCGCGCGAGCGCGGCGCCGAGGCAGAAGTGGATGCCTTTGCCGAACGCGAGGCTCTCGCTCGTGTCGCGGTGGATGTCGAACACGTCGGGCTGCGGGAACACGCGCTCGTCGCGGTTCGCGGAGCCGATCAGTAACAACACCTTCTCGCCGCGCGCGATCTTCTCGCCGTGCAGCTCGAAATCGCGCGTCGCTGTGCGCGCCATCAGCTGCGTCGAGTTGTCGTAGCGCAGCGTCTCCTCGACCCAGCTCGGAATCAGCGCCGGATTCGCGGTCACTTCCGCGCGCGCGCTCGGATTGCGCTCGAGCAAGTAGAGCGCGTTCGCGAGCAGCTTCGTCGTCGTCTCGTTGCCCGCGATGATCATCAGGTAACAGAAGCCGATGATGTCCTTCTCGCCGAGTCGATCGCCGTCGACCTCGACCTGCAAGAGCGCGCTCGCGAGATCGCGGCCCGGCGCGCGGCGCCGTGCGGCGACGAGGCCGACGAAATACTGGAGCAGCTTCATCGAGGCCTGGATGCCCTCGGGCGGCACGCCGCGCACGCCCTCGTCGCGGTGCAGCACGAGATCGGCCCACGCGCGGAGCTCGTCGCGATCGCTCTCGGGCACGCCGAGCATCTCGCTGATGACGTCCATCGGCAGCCGTCCCGCGAAGTCCGCGACGAAGTCGCAGCGGCCGGCGCCGCTGAAGCGATCGATGGTTTGGGTCGCGAGCGCACGCACGCGCGGCTCGAGCTCGGCGACTCGCCGCGGCGTGAAGCCGCGCGAGACGAGCCCGCGCATGCGCGTGTGCCGCGGCGGATCCATGCCGAGGAACGACAGCACTGCCGACATGTCCGTGCCGAGATCACCCATCTCGAGCGAGATGCCGCCGCTGTTGCAGAGCCGCTCGTGATCCTTGAAGCCGGCGACCACGTCGGCGTGCCGCGAGAGCGCCCAGAAGCCGAGCTCCGGATTCTTGTAGACGGGCGCGCGCTCGCGCAGCGCGCGATAGGTCGGATACGGGTCCTCGTGGAGCTCGTACGCGAACGGGTCGAAGTGAGCCGCGTCCGACATTAGGCGCCGGGTCCGCGCGGGAGATTCGGATGCACCTCTCGCTCGTAGAGCGAGAGCATCTCGCTCGCGAAGCGCGGCTCGATGCCTGCGAGCAGCGGGTTCAGATAGAGGACGCCGTCGGGGCCGAGCTTCTCAGCGAGCGCGAGCGTCTGCTCGGGCGTCAGCACCTGATAAGCGCCGCTCTGCTTGACGCTTTCGGGCGTGATGCCGCCCGCGTACGGACCGGTCGGCCGGCCGTACGCCTCGATCGTCCACTCGCTGTAGGAGCGCAGCTGGTGCAGCGCGTGTGGGAGGATTCTCTCCCAGTCCTTCGCAGGCTCCTTCGACACCCATAAAAAGATGGGGCCCTGCTTCGGATAGGGCCCCGGATCGGGCTTGCCGAGCTTCAGGCACTCCTCGCGGTAGGGGGGCCAGAGCCGCGCATCGAGCGGTGGAAACCAGCCGTCCGCGATGCGCGCGGCGCGCCGCGCGGCCGCCGGCGATCCACCACCTAACAAGATTGGCGGCGGCGGGCTGGGCACCGGCGTGATCTGCATGCGCCGGCCCTGCCACGTGAACGGCTCGCCGCGCCACGCGAGCCGGGCGAGCGCGATGAAGTCGCCGATCGCGCGCCAGCGGTCCTCGAGCTTGCGGCCGAACATCTCGAACTCGGCGGGTCGATACCCGCCGCCGATCCCTAACAGCAGACGTCCGCCGGTCGCGAGCTGCGTGACCGCGGCGTCCTCGATCAGCTTCACTGGGTCGTAGAGCGGAACGAGCGCGACCGACGTCCGCAGCCGAATGCGCTTCGTGCGCGCGCCCATCGCCGCGGCGAGCACGAGCGGCGAAGGGTTGTAGCCGTCGGGTGATGCGTGGTGCTCCCCGAGCCCGATCACATCGAAGCCGAGCGCGTCCGCCCAGGCCGCCTGATCGAGCGCCGCGGCGTAGAGCTCCCGCACGGGCGCGCCGAAGCTCGGCGCGCGCATGTCATATGAGACCACCAGCTGCACGTCTTATCCGGCCTCCGCTCGCCTTCGGCTCGCTGCGCGCGGGCTACGCCGCTGCGCGAGGTTGGTCCGCTTGCTGGAACATCCGCCCTCGAGGCGCTGCGAGCGCGGAGGTTCGGGTGGCATCACGCTTCGCGATCCTCGATCGTGCCGTACCAGTCGAACTCGCTGCGCCGCACCCAGCCTGGCATCGCGCTGCGCTTCTGCAGCCGCTCGATCATCTTCGGCGTCAGCTGCTGGTTCTTCGCCATCTGCGCGAACACCTTGCCGGCGTTCGTGTGATCGAAGAAGTCACGCTGCCAGCTCCACTGCTGATTGCCGGCGTAGCGGAACCACGAGCCGCCGGTGCCGCCGATCTCGTAGGGCTTCCCGTCGTCGCCCTTCACCGGCGCGAGCTGGCGCCAGATGCCGATCACCTCGCCCTTCTGCTCGTCGATCAGCGTGCGCACGTACGGGTAGGACCACTTCTCGAGGCCTTCCATCTCGGTGCCGAACACCCAGTCGAGGATCTGCTGGCGGCCGCGCGCGACGAACTCCCAGCTCGAGCCGTTGTTCCAGCTGTAGATCGCATCGGGCGCGTAGAACTTCGCGAGCGGCGCCCAGTCGCCGGTGCGGCCGGCTTCGTCGTTCGCTTCGACGAAGCGGCGGATCATCTCTTCGAGCTCGGCGCGGGGAAACGAGGCCATGCGATCTCCCTAATCGGTGGGCGAGTCAGTCGGCGAGAGAGAGAGCGCGCGTCGGGCAGTACTTCACCGCAGCGAGCACTTTCTCGCGCAGCGCGTCGGGCGGGTGCTCTTGCAGCACGATCACGACGCCCTTCTTCTCGTTCACGTCGAACACTTCGGGCGCCTCGCTCTTGCAGGCGCCGTGGCCCTGGCAGAGATCCCAGTCGACCACGACGCGCATCAGCTCTTCTTCCCCGGCAGCGCGATCACCTTCGTCTCGAGGTACTCCTCGAAGCCGAGCTCGCCGTTCTCGCGCCCGACGCCGCTCTGGCGATAGCCGCCGAACGGCGTGTCGGGATGGAACCAGCCTCCGCCGTTCACGCTGATCGTGCCGGTTCGGATCTCGCGCGCGACCGCGAGCGCGCGCTCCTCGCTCGCGCTGTGCACGGCGCCGGAGAGGCCGTAGATCGAGTCGTTCGCGATGCGCACCGCGTCCGCGTCGTCGTCGAACGGGATCACCGCGAGCACCGGCCCGAAGATTTCCTCCTGCGCGATCGCCATCTTCGGATCGACGTCGACGAACAGCGTCGGCTCGACGTAATGACCCTTCCGGAGGTGCTTCGGGACGCCGCCCCCCACGATGCAGCGCGCGCCTTCGCGCTTCCCCCGCTCGATGTAGGACAGCACCCGCTCTTGCTGCTTCTTGCTGATCTGCGGGCCCTGCAGATGCGCGGGATTCGTCGGGTCGCCGTACTTCCAACCCTCGAACGCGGCCTTCACGATCGCGACGCCATCGGCGTAGCGTGAGCGCGGCAGCAAGAGACGCGTCGTGATCGCGCAGCCCTGCCCGCCGTGGACACAGGTCATCGCGGCGCCGGGAAGGACGGCCTCGAGCCTCGCGTCGTCGAGCACGACGTTCGCCGATTTTCCGCCGAGCTCGAGGAACACCTTCTTGACGGTCGCCGCCGCGCGCTCCATCACGCGCCGGCCGGTCGCGGTCGAGCCGGTGAACGTGACGAGATCGACGCGCGGATCGGTCGACAGCATTTCGCCGAGCAGGTGATCCGAGGACGCGACCACGTTCAGCACACCCGCCGGCAGATCGGTGCGCTCGGCCGCGAGCTTCGCGAGATGCGTCGCGGACCACGGCGTGTCCGGCGCCGGCTTCAGTACGGCGGTGCAGCCCGACGCGAGCGCCGGCCCGATCTTCGCGATGTTCAGGTAGAGCGGAACGTTCCATGGCGTGATCGCGCCGACCACGCCCGCCGCCTCGCGCCGTAACAAGCGGCGCTGCGGCTGGCCGAGGAACGGCACGTCGCTCATCGCGCGCTCGTACTCGTATGCGCTCGCCTTCTGCGCCCAGTATTTCAGCATCTCGATCGGCTCGTCGACGTGCATGAAGCCCGTCAGCGAGACGCACGCGCCGGCCTCGGCGACGACGATCGCGCGCAGCTGCTCCTTGTCCGCCTTCAGCGCGTCGTACAGCTGCGTGATGCACTTCGCGCGCAACGCGTGATCGCGCGACCAGCTCGTCGCGTCGAACGCGCGCCGCGCCGCGGCGATCGCACGCTCCATGTCCTCCTTCGTGCCGTCCGCCGCGACCCCGATCACTTCCTCGGTCGCGGGGTTCACGTTCTCGAACGTGGCGCCGTTGCTGGCAAAGGCGAGCCGGCCGTCGATCAGGTTCTGCGTTCCGGGCGCGAGAGCGGCGAGGGCCATGCGGGCTCCTGAAATGATTAGGGACGCATCACCTGGCCGCCGTCGACGTTGACGATCTGGCCCGTCACCCAGGCCGCGGCGTCCGAGAGTAGGAAGAGCAGCGTCGGCACGTGGTCGGCAGGCGTTCCCATCCGCGCGAGCGGAAGTCCCGCGACCATCGGCTTGATGAACGCCTCCGGCACGACGGAGCGCAGCCCGCCGGTCTCGGTCGGCCCGGGCGCGATTGCGTTCACGCGGATCTTTTGCGGGCCGAGCTCGCGCGCGAGGCCCTGCGTGAGCCCGTTCAGTGCGAGCTTCGCGAGGCTGTAGAAGCCGGTCGCCATCCATGCCGCGGTCGACGACTGATTCACGATCGCGCCGCCGCCGCGTTTCTTCATCTCCGGCACGCACGCGCGCGCACACAAGAGCGCGCCGTTCACGTTCACGTTCATGAAGCGCGTGTAGTACTCCCAATCGACCGTGATGTAGGGCGCGAGCTTCATGCCGCCGAAGATCGCGGCGTTGTTGACCAGGAAGTCGATGCCGCCGAAGTGCGCGGCCGCGCGCTCCGCCAGCGCGCGCGTGCTCTCGGGCGAGCCGACGTCCACCTCGACCGCGAGCGCGTCGCCGCCGCTCGCGGCGATCTCGCGCGCGACGCGAGCGCCCGCCTCCTTGTCGATCTCCGCGACGACGATGCGCGCGCCCGCGGCGGCGAGGCCTTTCGCGTACGCCTCGCCGATGCCGCCGCCGGATCCCGTAACAACCGCGACCTTGCCTCGAATTCCGGGAAGCTCCATCACGCTCTCCTGCTGCTAGGCCGCAGCTGCGCTGCGCTTGCGGTAGCGCACGCGGAACGGCTGGCGTGGGCGCACGACCATCGCCGAGTAGTTGTCGACGTAGCTCGCCGGCTCGGCGCTGAGCTCGAACTCGTAGCGTCGCAGCACGACCGAGAAGATCGCCTTCTGCTGCATCAGCGCGAAGTTCGCGCCGAGGCAGCGGTGGCGGCCGCCGCCGAACGGCACGTAGCCGAACGGATGCTTCGCATCCTCCTCGCGCGGCGGCGCGAAGCGATCCGGATCGAAGCGCGCCGGCTCCGCGAAGCACGCGGGGTCGACGTTCGAGAGCGCCGTCGACATCGCGACGATCGCGCCCTTCGGCACGATCCAGTCTTTGTAAGCGAAGTCCACGAGCGCGGTGCGCGGCAGCCAGATCAGCGGCGGGTGCAGCCGCAGCGCCTCCTTCACCGCGCACTCGAGCTGCGGGATCTCGCGGAGCGCCTGATGAGAGACGTCGCGGCCGTCGGCGTAGATCTTGTCGAGCTCCTCGCGCACGCGCGCGAGGTAGGCCGGCGCGCGCAGCAGCTCGACCAGCGTCCACGCGAGCGTTCCGGCGCTGGTGTGGTGCCCCGCGAACAGCGTCGAGATCAGGATGCCGCTGATGATCTTCGGCGGATACTTGAGCGTGCCGTCCTCGCGCTTCAGCGAGAGCAGGATCCCGAGCAGATCCTTCGGAGGATCGGCGGCCGCGAGGCGCTGCTCGATGATGCCGGCGATCAGCTCGTCGAGGCGCCGCTTCGCGCGGTCGCGGCTGCGGAAGTTCTCGATGTCGACGTGCGAGTTCAGGTAGCCGATGCCGTCGGTCCCTAATTCCAGCTCGAAGTAGCGGCGGCCGAACTCGGGCGTCAGCTGCTCGCGAAACGGCTTGCCGATCAGGCACGAGCTCGAGGTGTAGATCGTCAGCTCCGCGGCCCAGTCGAGCAGGTCGATCTCGCCGGCCTCGCCCAGCGCATCGCACGCGCGCTCGGCCTCCGCTGCGATGATCTCCGCCGAGGCGCGCAGGTTCGCGTCGCGCAGCGCCGGCGAGCGGATCATCTCGCGGCGCTTCTCCGGCGGGGCGTCGTAGACGACGCCCTCGCCGAAGATCGGCCGCATCAGCTCGTTCGAGGTCGGCTGCGGATCGAAGACGTCATCGGGCTGGCGGAAGAACGTCTCCTGCGCCGCGGCGCCGCTGAAGAACACGACCTCGCGATCGAGCAGCCGGAACTTGCCGAGCTCGCCGCACTCGTCGCGCACGCGGCGGAACAACGCGAGCGGATCGTGGCGCAACGCCTGCAGCTGGCCGAAGCGGCGGCCGCCGCCGGAGAGCTCGGGGATCGGTCGCACCATGCTCCGCTCCTTGCGCGCCCGCGGCGCGCGGAGCGGCGACCGTATCACGAGAAACATTTCATGTGCAATGTTTGTTTCGAGACGTGATAGCGTGCCGCGGCGAAGGAGATGCATGATGCGAGCGGCCTACATCGGGCTCGGGAACATGGGCGCGCCGATGGTCGAGCGGCTCGTCGCGCAGGGCATCGAGACGACCGTGTACGACATCGCGCCCGCGGCGGTGGCGGCGTGCGTCGCGAAGGGCGCGAAGCCGGCCGCGTCGCCGGCGGCCGCAGCGGCGGGCTGCGATGCGATCGGCGTGTGCGTCCCCGAGGACGATCACGTGCGCGCCGTGTTGCGCGGCGCGAACGGCGTCCTCGCGGCCGCGCCGCGCGGCGCGGTGATCGCGGTGCACAGCACGATCCTGCCCGCGACCGCGGAGGAGCTCGCGCGCGAGGCCGCGGCGGCGAACCTCGACCTACTCGATGCGTGCGTCACCGGCGGCGCCGCGCGCGCGTTGCAAGGAAAGCTCGTCTACCTGATCGGCGGCGAGGCCGAGTCGATCGCGCGCATCAAGCCCTATCTCGATGCGTGCGCCGAGCGCATCGTGCACGCCGGCCCGATCGGCAGCGGCGCGAAGCTGAAGCTGTGCATCAACCTGATCACGTACCTGCAGTGGATCGCCGCGTTCGAAGCGATGACGCTCGCGAAAGCCGCCGGGCTTCCCCAACAAGTGCTCGAGGAGGCCGGCCGCGGCAACGGCCAGCTCACCGAGCTGATGATCCAGTTCATGGCGCTCCACAAAGCGCCCGACGCCGCGCGCAAGAGCGACGGCATGCAGCAGTATCTGCGCGGCCAGCTGAACACCGCCGAGAAGGACCTCGCGTGGGCGCTGAAGCTCGCGAAGGAGTGCGGCGTCGCGCTGCCGGGGACCGCGCTCGCGTCGCAGATCATGGCGCGCGTGTATGCGGTCGAGGACGCGGGCAGGCGTTAGGGGAACGGGTGGCGACTGCGAGCTCTCTCAGGTCTCGTGAACCCACGCGGCGCCGCAGCCGGCGCGGCCGGGCTGCTCGCCCGTCCGAGCGGGCAGCACGCAGCCCGAGCAGACGCACCCAAGCGGAGCGCACGGCCGAGACGCGCGCGCGCATCATCGAGGCGGTGCACGCGTGCATCTCGGAGCTCGGCTTCGCGCGCACCACGGCGGCCGAGATCGCGAGGCGGGCGGGCGTCACCTGGGGCGCCGCCCAGCACCACTTCGGCGGCAAGGACGGCATCCTGCTCGCGGTGCTCGAGGACTCCTTCGAGCGCTTCGCCGCGAAGCTTGCCGAGGTGCCGGACTCGGCGCCGCTCGCCGAGCGCGTCGCGCAGTTCGTCGCGCGCGGCTGGGAACATTTCTCGAGCCCGCACTACCGCTCGACGTTCGAAATCCTGCTGCACGCGAGCGACGTCTTCCCGCGCGATTCGCTGTGGCGCGAGCGCATGGAGCAGGCGTGGACGCGGATCTGGGCGGAGGTGTTCTCGCGCGAGAAGCTCTCGCGCCGGCGCGCGATCGCGCTGCAGCAGTTCACCGTCGCGTCGCTCGCCGGGCTCGCGTCGCTGCGCATGTTCGAGGGCGAGAACGCGACCTCGCGCGAGGCCGAGCTCGCGCTGCTGCGCGACGCATTGCTGCGGGAGCTGGCAAGCGGCGCATAGCGCCGCGCGCAGCGAGGCGGAGCCGAGCGAAGTCGAGCAGTGGCCTCCGCGTGCGCTGGACTCTCGCCGTGCGGTGATCGCGCATCCTGAGTCGATCTCTTAGCGTGCGCTCCTTCGCCAGATCGAAGGAGAACGGATGGGCAAGCTCTCGGGCCAAGTCGCGCTCGTCACCGGCGCGGGCCAAGGCGTCGGCCAGGGCATCGCGCTCGCGCTCGCGGCGGAAGGCGCGGCGGTCGCGGTCGTCGGCCGCACGCTCGCGAAATGCGAAGTGACGGTGAAGCAGATCGAGCAGCGCGGTGGCCGCGCACTCGCGGTGCGCGCCGACGTGTGCAGCGCCGACGACATCACGCGCAGCGTCGACGAGACCGTGCGCGCGCTCGGCGGCCTCCAGATCCTCGTCAACAACGCGCAGGTCGTGCCGCTCGGGAAGCTGCTGGATGTTACGGACGCGAGCTTCGCGGAAGGCTGGGCGTCGGGACCGCAGGCGACGCACCGCTACATGCGCGCCGCCCATCCCCATCTGAAGAAGCGCGGCGGCGTGATCATCAACCTCGGCACCGCCGCCGCGCTCCGCCACGACCCGATCGGATACGGTTGTTACGGCGCGGTGAAGGAGGCGATCCGCACGCTGACGCGCGCCGCCGCGGTCGAGTGGGGCGCTGATGGAATCCGCGCAGTGAACATCCTGCCGCTCGCCGAATCGCCGGGCTTCGCCGGCTGGAAGGCCGCGCGCCCCGACGAGTACGCCGAGTACTGCCGCTCGATTCCCGTCGGCCGCGTCGGCGACTGC
>DASTOI010000469.1:0-2155 GCA_035762585.1 Myxococcota bacterium | reverse complement strand
GCGCGCGGGCCTGGGTAGGCTGCGTGGGTTGCCCATCGCGGGGGTGAGGGGCGCAATGGCGAAGGCTGCGGCCGGGCGCAAAGCGCGTGCGCGCGCGGGATACTTCAGCGCGCTGCTCGGCGGCGGCGCCGGCTTTGCGCGCGAGGCGTTCGGCGTGCTGCTCGCCGGCGTCGTCGCGCTCGCCGCGCTCGGGCTCTGGACGTTCGACCCGCATGACGCCGTGCTCGCGTGGACCGCGGTGGAGAATGCGGGCGGTGTCGCGGGCGCGACGCTCGGCGGCCTATTGATGCGCTTCGCTGGCGTCGCCTCGTGGGCGTTCGTCGCAGCCGCCGGTGCGATCGCCGGCCAGCTGCTCACCGGCGGGAGGCTGGTCGTGCCGGGCTTCGTGTGGATCGCGGCCGGCGTTTGCTCCGCTGCGGTCTCCGCGCTCGCGTCCCTACTGCCGGCGCTCGCGGCGGAATCGTTCGCCGGCTCGAGCGGCGGCTGGCTCGGAGGAGCGCTCGCGGACATCCAGTCGGCGCTGCTCAGCGCTTACGGCGCGTTCGTGCTCAATGCGCTGCTGCTCTCGGTGGGCATCGCGGGCTTCTTCGGCGTGCCGGCGAGCGAGTCGCTTGCGTCGCTCGCGCGCGGGGGCGTTGCGGCGTCCGAAGTCGCAGGGCGGGGCGCCGTCGCGTTCGGTCGCTACTCGCAAGCCGCGGCGCTCGCTGGGTTCGCCGCAGCGCAGCGCGGCTTCACGCAGCTCCAGGTTTGGCGCGAGCGGCGCGCGCGCCGCGAGCGCGTCGCGGAGTCGCGCGAGCAGCTCGCGCCGCAGCTCCCCGCCTCGGTCGAGGCGCTCACGCAGATCGCGGGCGAAAGCGCCGACGCGAGCGGACCCGCTGCGGCGCTTGCGCCGTCGCCGCGCGCGCGCGCAGTCGCCGCGCCGGCGATCGTCGACCACGCGCGCGATCGCAAGCGTGAGCCCGAGCAGGAGACGTTCACGTTCGCCGAGACGACGTCGCTCGGACCCTACGAGCCTCCGGACGTCGCGGAGATCTTCCAGTCGCCCCCGGAAAACGCGCGCCGCTACGACCGCGAGAGCCTGATCATGAACTCGCGGATCCTCGAGAAGAAGCTCGCGGACTTCGGTGTGATGGGCCGCGTGGTCACGGTGCATCCCGGACCGGTGATCACGATGTACGAGTTCGAGCCCGCGCCGGGCGTGAAGGTCAATCGTATCACGAACCTCTCGGACGATCTCGCGCTCGCGCTGCGCGCACTCTCGATCCGCATCATCGCGCCGATTCCGGGCAAGTCGGTGGTCGGGATCGAGGTGCCGAACGCAGAGCGCGAGACGGTCTACATCCGCGATCTGCTCGAGGCGCGCTCGTTTCGGCAGAACGCGAGCCGCATGACGCTCGCGCTCGGCAAGGACATCTTCGGCAATCCGGTCGAAGCCGACCTCGCGGCGATGCCGCACTTGTTAGTGGCGGGCGCGACCGGCACCGGCAAGAGCGTGTTCCTCAACTCGCTGCTCTGCTCGATCCTCGTGCGTGCGACACCCGACGAGGTGAAGCTGCTGCTCGTCGATCCGAAGCTGCTCGAGCTCTCGATCTACGAGAAGATCCCGCACCTGATCGCCGACGTGGTGACGAATCCGAAACGGGCGTCGGCCGCGCTGCAGGGCGTCGTGCTGAAAATGGAGGAGCGCTACCAGCAGATGGCGGCGCTCGGCGTGCGCAACATCGCGCAGTTCAACGCGCGCGTGGACGAGGCGAAGGCGGCGGGGCTCGCGACCTATCGCCTGCGCCCGAAGCCCGGCGAAGCCGAAGGGCGCGAGGTCGCCTACCAGCGCATCCCGTACATCGTGGTGGTGATCGACGAGCTCGCAGACCTGATGGTCGTCTCCGCGCGGGACGTCGAGGAATCGCTGCAGCGCCTGGCGCAGATGGCGCGCGCGTCGGGCATCCATCTCGTGCTCGCGACGCAGCGGCCGAGCGTCGACGTGCTGACCGGCGTGATCAAGGCGAACTTCCCGGCCCGGATCTCCTTCCAGGTGTCCTCGAAGATCGACTCGCGCACGGTCCTCGACCAGAACGGCGCCGATCAGCTGCTCGGCTCGGGCGACATGCTCTTCCTGCCGCCGGGCACCTCGAAGATGCAGCGGCTGCACGGCGCC
>DASTOI010000468.1:0-3544 GCA_035762585.1 Myxococcota bacterium | reverse complement strand
GGTAGACGGTCGCGAGCGGCGTCGACAGGAACTCGGTCAGGTAGCGGGTGAGCATCGCCTTCAGATCGCCGGCGAGCGTGCCCGTGTCGACGTCCTCGAACGCCGGCAGCTGCCCGAACGCCTCGACCACGAGCGGCAGCTTCGAGGTCCAGCGCCGGTAGATCGTCGCCTTGCCGACACCCGCTCGGCTCGCGACCCCTTCCATCGTGAGCGCCGAGAAGCCGACCTCTTGCAGCAGCTCGAGCGTGGCGTCGAGGATCGCGCGGTGCGCCTCGCCGCTGCGTGGGCGGCCCGCGGCGGGCGTACCCGCATCGCCTTGCCCGCCGGTCGCCTCAGCGCTCATCCGCAGCTCCGAAGGCGATTACGATACTGTACGTCTCGTTATGATTCACCCTCGCTGAATCAAAGGGGAATTCGCGCGATGGTCGACTACCACCCGTTCGCGGAGGCGGTTCAGGAAGATCCGCACCCGACCTATGCCCGGCTGCGCGAAGAGGACCCCTGCTTCTACCTCGCTGAGTGGAATACGTACTTCCTCTCGCGCTTCGACGACATCTGGAACGCGTCGATGGACGCGGAGCGCTACTCGACGGCGCAGGGCACGACGACGGCGCAGCTCGTGACGAAGGTCCAGCCCGTCACGCCGATGATCAACAGCCTCGATCCGCCCTTTCACACGGCGTTTCGCTCGGCGGTGATCGGCTTCTTTTCGCCGGCCCAGGTGAAGCGGCTCGAGCCCCAGATCGCGCGCTTCGTCGACGACGCGTTCGCCGAAGTTCGCGAGCTGCGCGAGGCGGACGTCTTCAACCAGTTTGCGGCGAAGGTGTCGGTGAAGGTCGCGTGCCTCGCGAACGGCTTCCCGATGGAAGACAGCGAGATGCTGAACAAGCTCGTCTGGCGCTTCTTCGCGCGCGAGGAAGGCGTCGCGGGCATGACGGCCGACGGCGTGAACGCGATGCACGAGATGATCGCGTACTTCTTCGAGCTGATCGCGAAGCGGCGCGCGGCCGGAGCGAACGAGCCGAACGTCGTCGACCTCGTCTGCCGCTTCGAGAAGGACGGCAAGCGCTTCGAGCCCGCGGACGCCGCGTCGCACCTGTCGATGTTCCTGATCGGCGGCGCCGAGACTTTCCCGAAGACGTTCGCGAGCGCGGTGCATCGCTTGTGGCAGCACCCGGATCAGCGCGCCGCGCTCGTGCGCGATGCGTCCCTAATCCCTGACGCGTATCGCGAAGTGCTCCGCTACGACATGCCGACGCAGTACCTGATGCGCAAGGTCGTGAAGCCCGTTCCGCTGCACGGGAAGGTGATGCAGCCCGGCTCGAACGTCGCGTTCCTCTACCCGTCCGCGAACCGCGACCCGCGCGAGTTCAAAGACCCCGACGTGTTCGACGTGCGCCGCAAATCGCCGCGCATCCTCTCGTTCGGACACGGCGTGCATCTCTGCATCGGGCAGCACTTCGCGAAGATGGAAGCGAAGCTGTGCATCGAGAAGCTGCTCGCCTTCGCGCCCGAGTATGAAGTGCAGCGGGAGAAGCTGAAGCGCCTGCGCACGGAGTTCGTACAGGGCTGGGCGACGATGCCCGTGGTCTGGCGCGGCTAGCGCGGCGTGCACACACGCAGCGGTCGGCGCGTTTGGAGCGGAACCGGGCCGGGCATCGTCGATCTCCCCTGTTTACTTCGCTCCGGCGGCGAGGACGCCGCCTCCGCTGCGCGCTTCGCTTGCGTGGGTGGGTTCGTGCGTTGAGCTGGCGCGCCATCGAGGATGTCCGCACGGTGTATTCGGCGCGGCAGGCGAGTTGCATTGGCTGACGGTTTCTCACTGCGAACGCCGAGTGCTGCGGAGCGCGCGGTGGTCGTCTTGTCGTGCTTCGTGTGTCAGCTCGGGCTTGGGTACACGTATTTGTTCTCGGCCGTGCTTCCTGAAGCGACGGCGGAGCTCGGCTGGACGCGGGCGGAGTTCTCGAGCGGGCGCATTCCGTACTTCTTGATGACCGGGCTCGGCGGGCTCGCGGCGGGGCAATGGACGGTGCGGTACGGGGCGCGGCGCGTGCTGATCGCCGGCGCGCTCTCGCTGGCCGCCGCGCTCGCGCTGCTTTCGCGCATGCAGGATCTGGCGACTTATTGGGCGGCGCAGACCCTGTACGGCCTGTTCATGGCGGGCCTCGGCGACGTCGCGATCGCGGGCGTGCTCACGGCCTGGGTGCAGCGCGGGCGCGGAGCCGCGATGGGCTTCGTCTATGCCGCGTCGAATCTGGCGGGCGCGCTGATCCCTTCGCTCTTCGCGTACGGCGTGGAGGCGCGCGGCTGGCGCGCGACGCTGCTCGCGATGGGTCTCGCGGGCGGCGCCGCGATTCTGCCGTTCGCTTGGATCGCGGGAAGGCGCGCTCCCGTCGCGCCCGCAGCCACGGCGGCGCCCGCGAGCTCAACGCAAGCGGCGGCGGGCGGGCGCGCGCTCGCGCTCTCCGACGCGATGCGGACCCGCTCGTTCTGGCTGCTCGCGTTCGGACTCTTTTGCTTCTTCGTGTTCTTCCTCGGCATGAACGACGCATTCGTCGCGTTCATGGGTGACCTCGGGATGTCGCGCACGGAAGCGAATGCCGTCTACGGGCTCGCCACCGGCGTCGGCGGCCTGAGCAAGCTCGCGGCCGGAGTGTTCGCCGATCGCCTCCATCCGAAGCTCACCCTGCTCGCCGATCACGCTTTGCTCCTGCTCAGCGCGCTGCTCCTGCTCGCCCTGCCGCAGCACGCGCCGCTCTCGGCGTTCCTCGTTTGTTACGGGTTCGGCATCGCGGCCCGCGATGTCGTCTACCCGCTCGCGATCAGCTTCTGCTTCGGCGAGCGCACGATGCCGGCCGTCTACGGCGCGTTGATGATGGCGCTCGTGATCGCGGCGCCGCTCGGGTCGTGGATCTCGAGCACCGTGCGTGATACGACCGGCAGCTACACGCCCGCCTTCACCGGCTTCGCGCTGATGAATGCCGCGGTGCTCGCGTCGCTGCCGCTCGTGCGCCGCGAGCTGGACGCTCCAGCGCAGAGTGCGCCCGCCGCACTCGGGGAGCGCGCGTGAACGACGCCACGCCCGCACCGACGCGCGCCTACTCGCTCTGGGTGCTCGCGCTGCTCTCGCTCGCGTACGTGCTGAACTTCGTCGACCGCCAAGTGCTCGCGATCGTCGCCGTCGATGTGAAGCGCGAGCTCGCGCTCAGCGACCTTCAGCTCGGCCTGTTATTGGGGCCCGCGTTCGTCGTCTGCTTCACGCTCTCGGGCTTCGTGCTGTCCCATCTCGCCGACACCCGCTCGCGCAAATGGGTGCTCACGGGTGGGCTCGCGGTGTGGAGCGCGCTGACCGCGGGCTGCGGCGCGGCGACCAGCTTCCTCCAGCTCGCGCTGCTGCGCTTCGGCGTGGGAGTCGGCGAGGCGGCGGGCGCGCCGCCCTCGCAGTCGATGCTGTCCGACTACTTTCCGCCGGCACAGCGCGCCCGCGCGCTGTCCGTGTTCGGGCTCGGCATCTACTTCGGCACGCTGCTCGGCTTCGCCGGCG
>DASTOI010000467.1:0-3131 GCA_035762585.1 Myxococcota bacterium | reverse complement strand
CTTCGCGGCGAGCTTCGCGGCGTCGCCGAGCTGCGCGAGCGCCTCGCGCTGCTCGCGCGGCGGCAGGTCGACGAGCGCGGCGGTTGCGAGCTCGAGCGCGGGCGCATCGACGCCGCGCGCGGCCTTGACCGCATCGAGCGTCGGCGGCGCCGCCAGCGCGACGTCGATGCCTGCCTCGCGCAGCGTCCGCAGCGCGCCCGGCAGGCTCGTGCTCCATGCGCCGAGATCGAGCGGCGCGTGCGGGTGCCCGTAGGCCGGCTGCGATGCGAGCAGCACGCGCTGCGGACGCACCTCGAGCGCGCACTTCAAGAGGCCCGGCAGCGGAGCGATGCGCAGCTCGAGCTGGCGTGCACAGCGGCGCAGATCGCGCAGCTCGGCGGAGCCCACCGGCGCGAGCTCCTCGTTCACCTGGATGCGGACGCGCTGCGCGCCCGCGAGCTCCGCGAACATCGCGGCCGCGACGAGCCGCGCGCCGAGACGCGCCGGCGCGCCGGCGAGCACGAACGGATCGAGCGAGACGCAGAGCGCGCGCTTCACCCCGCGGCCCCGGCGAGCGCGCGCTTCAACGCGTCGGCGAGCTCGTTCGCGAGCGCAGAGACCCGCCGCTCGTCCTCGCCCTCCACCATCACGCGCGCCTTTGCCTCGGTTCCGGAGTAACGGATCAGCACGCGCCCGCGCTCTCCGAGCGTCTGCTCGACCTGGCGCAGCTGGCGGATGAAGTCCGGCAGCGATTCGAGCGGGCGCTTCTCCGCGACCGCGAAGTTCACGAGCACCTGCGGAAAGCGCTCGATCCCGGCGGCGAGCTGCGAGAGCGGGCGCTCCTTGCGGCGCATGATCGCGAGCACCTGCAGCGCGGTGAGCAGCCCGTCGCCGGTGTGATTATGGTCGAGGAAGATCACGTGACCGGACTGCTCGCCGCCGAGGTTGTAGCCGTGGCGGCGCATTTCCTCGACGACGTAACGGTCGCCGACCTGCGTGCGCACGAGCTCGACGCCGATCTCCGCGAGCGCGCGCTGGAGGCCCAAGTTGCTCATCACGGTCGCGACGACCGCGCCGCCGGCGAGCGCGCCGCGCTCGACGAGATCGCGCGCGCACAGCGCGAGCACCGCGTCGCCGTCGACGAGCTTGCCCTTCTCGCACGCGAGCACGACGCGGTCGGCGTCGCCGTCGACCGCGATGCCGACGTCCGCGCGCAGCTCGCGCACCTTCTCGACGAGCGCCTCGGGGTGCTGCGAGCCGAGGCCGTCGTTGATGTTGCGGCCGTTCGGATCGACGCCGATCGCGAACACCTCGGCGCCGAGCTCTTCGAGCACGGTCGGGCCGACCTTGTAGGCCGCGCCGTTCGCGCAGTCGAGCACGACGCGCAGGCCGTCGAGGCGAAGCGAGAGCGGGAACGTCTTCTTCAACATCACGACGTAACGGCCCTGCGCATCGTCGATGCGGCGCGCCTGGCCGATGCGATCGGGCGCGCAGCGCAGCTTCGCGAGCTCGCCGCTCGCGATCAGCTGCTCGATCCGGTGCTCGACGTCATCGGGCAGCTTGAAGCCGTCGTGCGCGAAGAACTTGATCCCATTGTCCTGATACGGATTGTGGCTCGCCGAGATCATCACGCCGGCGTCGCAGCGCATGTCCGCGGTGAGGAACGCCATCGCCGGCGTCGGGATCGGACCGACCTGGATCACGTTCACGCCCATCGAGCAGATGCCGGCCGCGAGCGCGTCTTCGAACATGTAGCCGGAGAGGCGCGTGTCCTTTCCGATCACGATGCGGTGCTTGCCGCTGCCGCCGCGAAACACGTGCGCCACGGCCTGACCGAGCTGCAGCGCGAGCTCCGCCGTCATCGGGTGGAGGTTCGCGGTGCCGCGCACGCCGTCGGTTCCGAACAGGCGCGTCATCGGCCGCCTCGCCGCGCGTTGCGCTCGGGTTCGGGCGGCGGCTCGGGAAGGATCTCGGCGCGCACGCGAATCTCCTGATCGGGCTCGAGCCACGCGTGCTGGCCGAGCGCGACCGCGCCCACCGGCCGCTCGATCGTCGCCGTCGCCCCCGTGACGTCGATCGTTTCGGTCAGCACCTCGCCCAACCGAAGCACCTCCGATTCCGCGCCCGCGATGAGCACGCGGCGCGGCAGCGCCTCGACCGTGCCGAGCACGAAGCCTTCGGCCGGCACGCCGACCACGTCGGGCTTCACGCGCATGCGCCGCGAGATCTTGCGCTCGAGCGTGAACTCGAGCTGCGTCGGCGAGCGGCTGACGATCTGCGCGCCGCGGCCCACCTCGAGCGCGGTCAGGTCGACCTCGAGGCTCGTCACGCCCGGCTTCGCGTCGGTGAGGTCGACCGTGTACTCGAGATCGGTCGGGACGCGCCGCAGCGCGCCGCGGCTGCCGCGGACGCGGATGTCGACTGCGTCGGAAGAGCGCGAGGTGAGGATCAGGTCGTCGGGGATGTTGGCCGCGACGACCGGGATGTCGAAGCCGCGCTCCTGCGTCGCGGTGCTCTGCGAGAAGCCCCAGAGCAGGATCGCCGCAACGAGCGCGACCGCCGCCAGGCGCACGTCGACGAGCTTCGTCACGAGCGCGCCGCCCGGCTCTTGGCCTCCGAGCGCTCGCGTTCGCGCTCCCGCTCTGGCTCGTCGTCTTCGTCGCGCTCTTCGCGCGGCTCCGGCTCGCGTGAGAACGAATCCCAGAGCGCGACCCGCAGCCGCGCCGGATCGAGCTGCGTGATCAGCTCGCCGGCCTGCGCGAGCGAGATCGTCGAGCTCTCCTCGGAGACGACCACGGCGATCGCGTCGCTCTCCTCGGTGATTCCGAGCGCCGCGCGATGGCGCGTGCCGACGCCTTCCGGGAGGTCGGTGCGCAGCGTGAGCGGGAGGATGCAGCTCGCGTGCGAGATGCGGCCGTGCGAGATCACGACGGCGCCGTCGTGCAGCGGCGAGGTCGTGATGAACAGGGAGACGAGCAGGTCCTTCGAGACCGCGGCGTCGAGCGCGCTGCCGGCCTCGATCAAGTCGTCGAGCCGCGTGTCGCGCTCGAACACGACCAGGCCGCCGATGCGCCGCCGCACGAGCTCGGCGCACGCGCGCACGACCTCCTCGACCACGCGCGATTCCTCCCGCTCCGAGAAGCGCGGCGAGA
>DASTOI010000466.1:0-4645 GCA_035762585.1 Myxococcota bacterium | reverse complement strand
TCGCGCGCGACCTGCGTCGTGCGCGCCGCGGAACGCGACGGCGGCAGCATCGCCCAGAACTTCATGGGACCTCGCGGCCGGAGTGATTAGGACAGATTGTAGATCCGCCGCACGTTCTCGCCGAGCACCTTGCGGCGCGTCTCAGGCGAGAGCCTCGCGACGAGCTTCTCGAGATCGGGCACCCAGGTGTGCGGGTGATCCGGGTGCGGGTAGTCGGTCGCCCACATGAAGCAGTCGGCGCCGACGTGGTCGAAGGTCAGCGGCGCCGCGGTCTCGTCGGGATCCCCCGAGACGAAGCAGTTACGGCGGAAGCGCTCCGCGGCGCCGATGCGCGAGCCGCCGCTGCGGCGGCTCATCGCGCGCGTCACCGCCTCCATGCGATCGAGGATCGCTCCGACCCAGCCCGAGCCCGCCTCGAGCACGCCGACGCGGAGTGCGGGGAAGCGTTCGAACGTTCCGAGCACGAAGAACGAGAACAGCGCCTCCTGCATCAGCGCACGCAGCCGGATCAGGTCGGAGAGGCCGCGCGACGTGCCGGGCCAGTCGAAGTTCGCGCGCTCGCTCTCGAGCGGCGTGAAGGTCGGGTGGATCGCGAACGGCACGTCGAGCTCCACCACTTTGCGGAACAGCACGTCGTGGCGATCGGCGCCATGCGGGACGCGCAAGTGGTTGAACGGATTCACCCAACAACCCTTGCAGCCGTCCTTCACCGCGCGCTCGAGCTCGGCGGCGGAGCCCTCGGGATCGAGCAGCGTGAGCTGCGCGATCGGCACGAGCCGGCCGCCGCTGTCGCGGCACAGGTCGGCGATCCAGCGGTTGTAGGCGCGCGCGTAGGCGAGGCTCAGCTCGGGGTCGTCGAGCTCGCACTCCCATAACAAGCCGAGCGTCGGGTAGAGCAGCGCCTTGTCGAGGTTCTCGCGGTCGAGCAGGTCGACGCGCTGCTTCGCGTCCGCCGCGCCGTACGGGAAGTGGTCCGCGTAGCGGCGCTCGGGCCGCGGCGTCATGTCTTCCTCGCCCATCGCGCCGAGCAGCCCGAGCGAGCCCTTGCGCGAGCGCCGGCTCGGCCGGCCGTCGATCTCGAGGTACTCGAAGCCGGCATCGTCGACGCGAATGCGCAGCGCGCGCGGCGCGTACTTCGCCTCGAGGTAGTCCTCCCAGAGGCGCGGCGGCTCGAGCACGTGACCGTCGGCGTCGATCGTGCCGGAGTAGGGGAACCGCTGGATCTCGTACGCCATCGCGTCACTCCTCCGCTGGAGAGCGGGTCACGATATCTCCGCCCGGCGTCGCGAATTGCGCGCTGCCGCACAGACCGGCGCGATCACTTCCAACTTGCGCAGAAATCGTCGTTGATTCGTGCGCAATCCTGGAACAGACTCGGCCGCGCCACCAGGAGGCCCGAATGCGCCGGTTCGTTCTCATCTCGGCAGCTGCGGCGGCTTGCCTCGCCGCTCCCGCCGCGGCCCAACAACCGACCGCGGACACCGATGCGGCTGCGGCCGCTGCCGCGGACCGCGGCGGGATCGAGGAGATCACGATCACCGCCGAGAAGCGCGAGACGAATCTGCAGGACACGCCGGTCGCGGTCACTGCGATCACGAGCGACGCGATCACCGAGCAGGGCCTTCAGGACTTCAACCAGATCCAGTTCGTGACGCCCGCGCTCGTCTATGGCGGCATCGCCGACATGGCGCAGATCTCGATGCGCGGCGTGGGCGTCGACGTCTCGACGATCGACGCGGAGCCGGGCGTCGCGCTCTACCAGGATGGCGTCTACCGCGGCGGCCTCGTCGCGTCCTCCGCGCTGTTCTTCGACATGGAGCGCATCGAGGTGTTACGGGGGCCGCAGGGCACGCTCTACGGCCGAAATTCCACCGGCGGCAGCGTGAACGTGATCACGCGCCTTCCCGGCGAGGCGCTGCACTTCGACGCGGAGGCGCTCTACGGCGACTACGACCGGTTCCGCGCCCAGGCCGGCGTCGACGTGCCGGTCGTGCCGGAGCTGTTACGCCTGCGCGGCGCCTTCGCGTACGAAGGCCGCGAGGGCTACACGAAGAATTCGTTCACTGGGTTCAAGGAGGATGATCTTCACGCGCGGCAGGCGAAGCTCGCCGCCGTCATCACTCCGACCGAGGACATCGACGTCACGCTGCGTTTCAACTGGCTACGCAATCGGACCGGCGGCCCGCCGTTCATCAAGACCGACGATCATCCGGCCGCGCCGCTGTTCCTGAGCACGGGCAACCCGGGCGGAATTCTCAACTTCCCCGGCGTTTGCGACCCGGTGATGACCTGCACGCAGGTCTTCGGCCTGACGCTGTCCCCGCCGGGCAGCGGCGGGAGCGATCCGCGCGATGTCTCGTACGACGGCGGCCAGTCGTACGAGCGTGATACCTGGGACGTGAACGGAACGGTGACTTGGAGCATCGCCGACAACCTGACCGCCAAGTGGGTCTCGTCGTATCTGACGCTCGATCAGGACCTCCGGCCGAGCAACAACGACGGCGTCGACATCCCGTATCTCGTCGGTGACTACGTGCAGTTCAACGACGAGTGGCAGCAGGAGCTGAATCTGAGCGGCACCGCATTCGGCGAGCGGCTCGATTGGATCGCCGGCTTCTTCTACTACAAGTCGGACATCGCGGAGCAGTACCTCTACACGCTGCCCGCGTTGCAGGCGACGTTCGAGGCGATCTTCGGGCTGGCGCCCTTCCTGGATCCGCCGACGAACTCGATTCCAAACCCATTCTTTCCGCCCGGCAGTTCCCCCGGATTGCTGGCCGGTCTCGGTCCCGATCTCGCCGGCAACACCTCGCCGATCCCCTTCCTGAACTTTCGGCTCGAGCAGGATCTCCGCTCGTGGGCGGTGTTCAACCAGGGCACGGCGCATCTCACGGAGCGTTTGCGCGCGACCGTCGGCTTCCGCTGGACCAAGGATCGCAAGCGCATCACGCAGTTCGTTGCCGACAACTTGGGCGGCAACACGTGCCTGCCTCCGGCCGGCGAGTTCAACGACCGCACGTGGGATGACTGGACCCTCAAAGGCGGGCTCGACTTCGACCTCGGCGACGACGTGCTCTTGTACGGCTCGATCTCGCGCGGCTTCAAGGCCGGCGGCGCGAACGCGGGATTCTGCGGGAACGTCTATGACCCCGAGTACGTCGTGGCCTACGAGCTCGGTGCGAAGTCCCGCTTCCTCGACGACCGCGTGCAGCTGAACTTCTCGACGTTCTATTACGACTACACCGACATCCAAGTACGCCTCTTCACGAACAACGCGGCGCTCGTGCTCAACGCCGCAAAGGCGAAGAATTATGGCGTCGAGCTGGAGAGCAGCTGGATCCCGCTCGAGCCGCTGCGCATCGACGCTTCGGTCTCGTATCTCCACGCGACCTACGACGGCGGCAGTGCGACCGATCCGCTCAACCCGCTCGAGGGCACGTGCGGTCCGCCGCCGGCGCCCGGCGCATGGCCCGCGTGCGAGGTGAGCATCGACGGCAACTACCTATTGCGCGCGCCGAAGTGGAAGTTCTTTGGCGCCGCGCAGTACGACCTCGAGCTCGGCTCGGCCGGCGTCGTCTCCCTGCGCGGCGAGTACGCCTACACCGCGAAACAGTTCCACACGATCTTCAACAACGACTTCGGCGCCCAGAAGGGCTTCTCGATCGGGAACCTGCGCGCGATCTGGCGCGTGCCCGCGAGCTTGATCACGGGCATGAGCGTGCAAGCGTTCGTCGAGAACATCGGCGACGAGGACTACGTGACGAGCCACGCGCCGAACGCGACCACCGGCAGCACGATCTCGACGTTCGGCCCGCCGCGGACCTGGGGCGTGCAGGTGAACTACGCGTGGGATGCGGAGTGACGCCTCCCCCAAATTGATGACTCCGGTTTTACGCGGCCTCTCACGGCTCTAATGGATTGCGCCTCTGCGCGTGATACGGTGCGCGGCGGAGGTGATCCGCCGTGTCGCGATTCTGGTTGCCGCCGATGCTGCTCCTTCTGGCCCTGGCGACGAGCGGCTGCACGTCGACGAAGGTGCTGAAGCCGGAGACCGCCGGCGCGTTCGATCCGGCGAGCGCGAAGGTTCTGCTGCTGCCGCTCGACGTCGAGCTGAGCGAGCTCGCCGCAGGCGGCGTCGTGTCGCCGCGCGCGGATTGGACGTCCGCCGCACGGGAGCATCTGCAGAAGGCGATCGAGGGCCGAATCGCGAAGAGCAAAGCGAGTCACGTCCTCGCCGATAGCGCCTTGCTTTCTCCGGAGAGCCCTCACCTTCAGCTGTTCAAGCTGCACGAAGCGATCGGGACGTCGATCTACCAGTACCAGGCCGGCGGACCCAACGGCCAGCTGCAGGTGATCCCGACGCTCAAGTTCGGATTCGATTGGACGCTCGGCGAAAGCGTGCAGGCGCTCCGGGATGAGACCGGAGCGAACTATGCGCTCTTCGTTCACGTGCGCGACAGCTACGCCACCGCGGGGCGCAAGGCGGCGATGGTGGGGTCACTCGTCGTCTGCGGCGTGACCGGGTTCTGCATGCCGATCGGTACCGGCGTTCGGAGCGCGTTCGCCTCGCTCGTCGACCTGAACACCGGCCAGGTCGTCTGGTTCAATCGCAGCTACTCGGAGACGGGCGACCTGCGCGAGGCGG
>DASTOI010000465.1:0-6450 GCA_035762585.1 Myxococcota bacterium | reverse complement strand
ATCACGCAGAGCGGCGTGCCGCGCCGCGCCTGCTGGAGGATCCGTGCGCCGACGACGGGGTGCGCCTCGGTCGGGTTCGCGCCGGCGACGACGATGCGCGCAGCCCGCTCGATGTCGGCATAGGACGCCGAGGCGGCGCTGGTGCCGGTGACGGCGCGTAGCGCCTGCGCCGTCGAGGCGTGGCAGACGCGCGCGCAGCAGTCGACGTGGTTCGTGCCGAAGCGCACGCGGAACAGCTTCTGGAGCAGATAGGCGGCTTCATTGGTGGAGCGCGAAGAAGTCAGGACGCCGATCGCATCGCCGCCGTGCGCCGCGTGAACCTCGGCGAGGCGCCGCGCCGCGAACGCGAGCGCCTCGTCCCACGAGACGGGCGCGAAGTCGGCGCCGCGCCGTAACAACGGCTGCGTGAGCCGATCGCTCGCGCGCTGCCACGCGTGCGCGTAGCGGCCCTTCGCGCACAGCGCGCCACGGTTGACCGCGGCTTCCGGCGCGCCCGCGATGCGCGCGACCCGCCCGCCCGCGACGCCGACGTCGAGCTGGCAGCCGACGCCGCAGTAGCCGCACGTCGTGCGGACGACGCGCTCCGCTGCCGGCGCATCGCGCCGGTCGCGATCGCTGATCGCCGCGGTCGGGCAGACGTCGACGCACGCGCCGCATGCGACGCACGAGGAGGCCGCGAGCGGGCCCGGGCCGTCGCACGCGATGCGAGGCGCCTCGCGCGGGCCGCGCACGCTCCACACGCCGCGCCCGGGAATCTCGTCGCACACGTGCACGCAGCGCCGGCAAACGATGCAGAGCGAAGCGTCGAACACCAGATACGGATGACTCTGGTCGCAGCTCGCGCGTGCCAGCTCGCCTTGCTGCAGCTCGTCGAGCCGCGCGCGCACGGCGGCGACGCGCTCGCTGTGCGTGACGACGCGCATGCCGCCGGCGAGCGGGGTGTGACAGGCGGCTTCGAGCGCGCGCTGGCCTTCGACCTCGACCACGCAGCGGCGACATCCGCCGTCGGGCGCGATCCCGGGCACGTGACACAGCGCCGGGATCTCGATGCCGAGCCGTGCGGCGGCGGCGAGGATCGTCTCGCCAGGGCGCGGATCGAGCGGGCGTCCGTCGATCCACGCGCTCACGGCCGCGCCTTCGAGGGTTCGACTTCGCTCGCCGGCGGCTCGTGGCGTGCGGCGCTCGGCGCTGCGTGTAGCGCCCGTAACAGCTGGCGCAGCGGCCGCGGGGCGCTGCGCCCGAACGCGCACAGGCTCGCGTCCTCCATCACGTCGAGAACGTCCGCGAGCGCGCCCGCATCCGGATCGCGCTCGCCGCGCGCGAACAGCGCCTGCGCGCGCGCGCTGCCCGCTCGGCACGGCGTGCAGCGGCCGCACGATTCGTCCGCCATGAACGCGAAGCCGTGGCGCGCGAGCGCGGCGAGGTCGGCGCCGCGCGGGATCGCGACGAGCCCGCCATGCCCGAGCTCGATGCCGGCGGCGCGCAGCGCGCTGAGCTCGATCGCGACGTCGCACTGCTCGGGCCGCAGGAAGCTCCCCATCGGACCGCCGAGCACGACGCCTTCGAGCGCGTCGCGTGCGCACGGCGTCTCGCCGCCGCGCTCGATCAGGTCGCGCAGCGAAATGCCGAACGGGACCTCGACGATCCCCGGCGCGCGGAATCCGGCGTTCAGACACAGCGCCTTGGTGCCCGGCGAATCGCGCGTCCCGATCGCGGCGAACGCCGCCGGCCCGCGCTCGAGGATCCACGCGACGTTCGCGAGCGTCTCGACGTTGTTGACGACGGTCGGCGCGCCGAAGAGGCCGACCTCGGTCGGATAGGGCGGCCGCGGCCGCGCCTCGGCGCGGCCGCCTTCGAGCGCGGAGATCAGCGCCGTCTCCTCGCCGCACACGTAGCTGCCGAAGCCGCGCACGACGCGCACACGCAACGAATGCGGCGCGCGCGCGCCGATCCACCCCGCGGCCTCGGCCTCGCCGACCGCGCGCTCCATGCAGCGCGCCGCGCGCGGGTACTCGGAGCGCACGAACACGATTGCGTCGCGCGCGCCGATCGCGAATGCGCAGAGCGCGAGGCCCTCGATCACCGCGTGCGGATCGAGCTCCATCAGCGCGCGATCGACGTACGAGCCCGGGTCGCCCTCGTCGCCGTTCGCGATCGCGAAGCGGCGCGCGGCCGGCGCGCTCGCGCACGCGCGCCACTTCACGCCGGTCCCGTAGCCGGCGCCGCCGCGGCCGCGCTCGCCGGAGCGTTCGACCGCGTCGATCACCTGATCGGGGCTCGCGCTCGCGAGCACGCGCCGGAGCGCCTGATAAGCCCCGTCGCGCAGCGCGTCGCCGAGCGCCGAGTAGTCGCCGCGCGCGAGGCGGCGCGTCACGATCGGCTCGCAGCCGAGCGCGCGAACGCGCGGCGCGGGCGCCGCTTCCGCGCCGTCGCCGGCGAGCGCATTCGCGACGTCCTCCGGCGCGCAGCGCACGTGAGCGCGGCCGGCGCGATCGAGCAGCGCCGGCGAGCGATCGCAGTAGCCGAGGCAGTACGCGGGCCGCGCGTCCGGCGCCGCGCGCGCGAGCGCGGCGGCGCCCGCGAGCTCGCACGACGTTCCGCGGCAGACGCGCGGCGCGCCGGGCTCGCTCATCAGGTCGGGATGGCTCTCGGCTGCGGCGCGCAGGCGGCTCGCCGGGATGCCGGCGCGCGCGGCGGCTTCGCGCAGCGCGGAGTCGAGCGACTCTGCGGCCGCGAGCCGCTGCGCCACGTGCTCGAATGGGAAGAACGGATCGGCGTCGTTCGCGTCCACGGCCGCGCGGCCTCGCGGCTCACATGCAGCGCATGCAGGTCGTCGCGCCGGGCAGCGCCCGCAAGCGCGCGACGGGGATGCGTCCGCCGCAGCGATCGCACAAGCCGAAGCGCCCTTGCGCCGCGCGCTCGAGCGCACGATCGAGCGCCGCGAGCCGGCGCGTCTTCGCGGCCTCGAGCACTTCGGACATTTGCTCCTCGGTGCGCAGCGCCGCCGCGTCCGCCAGATCGCCGGGCTCGCGGCGCTCCTCGGTACGGCTGCGATCCCGCGCGCCGAGCTGCGCGAGCTGCTTCGCGACGGCCTCGCGCTCGCGCCGCAGCTCGTGCATCAGGCTCTGCTCGGGGGATTCGTGCCGCGCGCTGCTGAGTCGGTCCATCCACAGGTGGGTCGCGAGCGCGCGCAGCACGTCGGTCTCGGAGAGAATGCCGACGAGCCGGCTCGCGCCGTCGACGATCGGAAGACAGCCGATGCGGCGCTGCGCCATCCGCTCGGCGGCGTGTTGCAGCGTGTCCGACGGGCCGAGCGTCTCGGGTGAGTGGGTCATCAGGTCCGCGACCGTCCAGTTCGCCTCGGCGGCGCGCGCCGACTCTCCCACCGGCGCGCGCGGATCGACTCCGACCGGCAGCGCGGCACGGAGATCGTCGATCGACAAGACGCCGATCACGTTGCGCTCGCCGTCGACGATCGGCAGGTGCCGAATGCCGTGGCGGATCATGCGCTCGTGCGCCGCGAGCGCCGATTCCTCCGCGCTCGCGGTGACCGGATCAGCGCTCATCCAGCTGTGGATCGCCTCGTGCATGGTCCGGTCCTTCTTTGACTTTGTCCGCGCCGATCGCCAGCGAGGCTCGCGTGCGTCGGAGGAGGGGCGCGGAGGAATTGAGGATGCGCCGACGTGCCTCCCGATCGCCCTCAGTGCAAGCGCGATGCCGCATGGCGGCGCGGCAGATGCGGTGCGGTGGGAGCCGCGCCGCAGCGCGAGCCGCAGCTCGCGGCAGCGCGTCCCAACCGCGCGCCGAGCCCGCTGCGCGCTGCGTTGCTCGTGCGGCACGGGGGATGCAGCTCAGTCGAGTTGGCCAATCGGGGTCTGACCCGATTCGCCAAACCGAGGAGGGAATTGCGATGGCGGAGAAGCAGAAGGAGAGGGCGAAGCGGGAGCTGACCAGCTGGTCGCCGTTCAGCGACGCGAGCTGGTGGTTTCCGAGCCTCTCGCGCAGCAGCGACGGCGACTTCCTGGAGTCGTTCTGGGGAGGCCGACGGGGCGGCGAGTTCTCGCCGGCCACCGACATCACCGAGGACGACGGGCACTACATCGTCACGGCCGAGCTGCCCGGGCTGCAGCGGCGCGACATCAACGTCGAGATCGAAGGCGGCGTGCTGACGATCCGCGGCGAGAAGAAGTCCGAGCGCGAAGAGAAGAGCGAGAAGCGGCGTTACGTGGAGCGTACGTTCGGCAGCTTCTGCCGCGCGTTCACGCTGCCGAGCGACGCCGACGAGTCGAAGGTCGACGCGAGCTTCAAGGAAGGCGTGCTGACGGTGACGGTCGCGAAGAGCGAGGGGCGCAAGCCGCGCATGGTCGACGTGAAGACAGCGTGATCGATCGGGCGGCGCTGCGACGGGTCTACGTTCGTGGCGCCGCTGCGCGGGCCGGCGGGGGCTCGCCTCCGCTCAGCCGCGTGACCGCGTTGGATCGTGCTTTGCGCCGTTCGAGGATTCTGGCGCGCTGCGCTTCTAGTTTGAGCGCGGTCACGCCTGGGCGTTCGCTCCGCGACCCCCGCCGGCCCGCGCAGCTCCTTGCCGTGCGCGGCCGCATCTCGGGGAGGAGTTAGGAGGTGACGCGACCGGGCCATCGAGGCACGGTCGCGTCACTTTTTTCGTCGTGCTGTTACGGCCGGGCCGTGTCGGCGCGGGCGAGGGCGCGGAGCTCCGCGAGCCACTCGGTGACGTCGCTCGGGAGCTCGAGGCCGCCCGAGCCCATCCAGCCGAGCAGCGTCTGCTCCTCGAGCAGCGCGTAGGCCTCGCGCGCGATGTCGCCGCCCGGCTGCGCGCGGATTGCGGCCTCGAGGTAGGCCTCGGCCTGGGGCAGGCTGCGCGCCGGGTCGTTGCGCAGCTCGGCGATTCCTAACAAGTAGCTCGCCTCGGCGGCCTCGTCCGGGCTCGCGAAGCCGCGCGCGAGCGCGCGATGCAGCAGGCCGGACGCGATCAGATCGTGCACCAGGGCGCTGCGGTCGGCCGGGTATCGCCGCAGCGCCGCCGCGCGCGCGAGCACGCGGCGCGCGTCGACCAGCGTCGCGCGCGGCGCGAAGGGCGCGAGCTCGGCGAGCGCCGCGCGCCAGGTCGCGATCAGCTGCGCGAGATACGGCGGCGCGTCGGTGCGCGCCTGCAGCGCGGCGAGCGTCCGCTCGGCCCGCTCGAGATCACCGCGCACCCGCAGCGCGATGGTCAGGTAGTCCTCGAGCGCGCCTTCGAAGTCGAGCTCCGAGGGCGAGCTCTCGCGCGACGCGAACAGCACCTCGTAGCTGTCCAGCGCAGCGTCGAATTGCCGGGTCGCAACCAGCAGCTTCGCGCGCACGCGCGGCTCCGTGCGCTCGAGGCTCGCCGTCAGCGGGACACCGAGCGTGCGCTCCCGCGGATCGGGCAGCCGCGTATGACACCCCGCGCAGTCGTCGACGAGCTGGTTCACCAGGAAGCGCGCCTCGTCGGTGCTGCCCGCGCGGAAGCGCTTCGAGATCTCGGCGGCGTCGTCGGCGAGGCGATGCGAGAAGAAGCGGAACCCGGGCGAGTCCTCGGCGCGATGGAGCTCGAGCGCGGATGCATTGCGCGCGAGCGTGCCCAGCGCGGCCCGCAGCTCGGCGCGGCTCTCGCGCGCAGCGAAGGCGTCGCTGCTCTGCGCGGCCGGCAGCGCGACCTCCAGCGCCGAAACGATCTCGGCCATTCGCGCCGCGGTGTCCGGCAGATGGGCCGGAGGCGGCTCGGGCGCCGCGCAGCCGACCCAGGCCCCAACTAATAGAGGGATCAGGCCTGGGGCAGCTCGCCGCACGGGGTTCCCAACTGCCCCGCGGCTCTCACTCTCGCGCGCGGTGTTCCTGTCGATTCGCATGAGTTCCTCCCCGACCAGGGACCCCAGTGCAGGCGGCGTGCCGTGAGCCGCGATCGCCGGGTGCACCGCGCCCGCGAGCCGGACTGCGTGAGCGTTGGCCGCGCCCGGCATGCTTCGTGCTCCTGGCTGCGGATCATGGAGGCTTCACATGTCCAAGATCCGCGATCTATTGAACGACGAGATCGATGCGTTCCGGGAGCTGCGAGACGAGCTCCGTCTGCAGCGCGAGCTCGGCAAGGCGGAGCTGCGCGACGCGACGCAAGAGCTCGAGCGCCGCTGGCGCCGGCTGGAGGGTCGGCTCGACGCGATCCGCAAGGACGCGTCGGGCGACGCGGAAGACGTGCGCGAAGCCGTGGGCCTGCTCGCTCGCGAGCTGCGCGAGGGCTTCGAGCACCTGCGCTCACGGCTCTCGTAGAGCCCCGCCGTGGGAGCGCAGCTCGCAAGGGTCGGGGTGCATTGCTTCCCCGATTCGCTCGTCTTCGCGCGACGCCTCGCGAGCGAGCTCGGCGCGCCGCTCGCGCGCGTCGCGCTGCATCACTTCCCGGACGCGGAGACGCGCGTC
>DASTOI010000464.1:0-4068 GCA_035762585.1 Myxococcota bacterium | reverse complement strand
GCCTTCAGCTCCAACTTCGCGCCGCCTTCGCGCCGCACGAACGAGACGATGTGCTCCACGCGCGCAGCTTAGGGCGTGTCCACGCGCAGCGGCCGGAGGCTGCGCCGCGCGCGGTTCACCTGCACGCCGCCGCCCCGGCGGATTAAGCTCGCGCGATGCCCACGGCCGCGATTCTCGTGATCGGCAACGAGGTGTTGTCCGGGAAGGTCACGGACACGAACTCGCCCTACTTGTGCCGCGAGCTGCGCATCCTCGGTGTCGACGTGTGCCGCATCCTGACGATTCCCGACGACGTCGAGCTGATCGCGCGCGAGGTGCGCGCGCTCTCGGCGGCCTACGACTTCGTGTTCACGTCCGGCGGCATCGGCCCGACGCACGACGACATGACGATGGACGGCATCGCGCTCGCGTTCGGCACGCCGCTCGAGCGCAACGAGTCGATGGTCGCGCGCATCGAGCGCCATCAGAACAAGCCCGCGAACGAGAGCCAGCTGAAGATGGCGATGGTGCCAGCCGGCTCGCAGCTCGTGGACGCGGGCGATTTCTGGTTCCCGGTCGTGATCGTGAAGAACGTGCACGTGTTCCCGGGCATCCCCGAGCTGTTACGGAAGAAGTTCGAGTCGATCCGCGACCGCTTCCACGGCGTGCCGGTGCTGCTGAAGAACGTGTTCGTGAAGCGGCGCGAGAGCGAGATCGCGCACTCGCTGAACGAGCTCGTCGCGGAGTTCCCCGAGCTGATGCTCGGCTCGTATCCGAAGATCGGCGAGGAGATGTTCCACGTGCTGCTGACGCTCGAGTCGCGCGACGCCGGCTATCTGCAGCGCGCGCTCGATTCGCTGCTCGCGCGGCTGCCGGCCGATTCGATTTACAAGGTCGAGTAGTGCAAGCGGCACCTCGGCGCGCGCGTCGCGCGTGAGCCATTAGGTGGAGGACGACCTCGCGGCACAGGGGGGCGTGGCGCGCGCGCTCGCGTACCTCCACCCGCTCTTCATGCTCGCGTCGCTCGCGCTCGCGCTGCTCGCGCTGCGCGCCGGACTCTCGATGCGCAGCGCGCGGCGCCGCGGCGCACGGCGCGAGGGGCGTGTGTTCGCGCGCCACCTGCGGCTCGCGAAGCTCGCGGTGACGCTGCTGCCGATCGGATTCGCTGCGGGCATCGCGTCGGCGGTGCTGCTGCGCGGCTGGGATGCGCTCGGCAGCACGCACGGCTGGATCAGCAGCGGAACACTCTCGCTGTTTCTCGCGGCGGCGTGGCTCGGTCGCCGGCTCGAGCGGCGTGCGCCCGGCGCCGCGCCGGACACGCACGCGCTGCTCGCGGTGCTGGCGGCGCTGTGCGCCGCGGCGTCGCTGTTCACGGGCTTCGTTCTGCTGCCGTGAGCGGCTGATCTAACGTCGCGGCCCAACCAAAGGAGCCTCGATGGCCAGCCCCCAGCTCGCTCAGGTGAACGCACATCTCCGCGGCGTCGCGCAGCGCATGGCGGAGAGCGGCGGCGATCTCGAGAAGTCGCGCGATTGGATGATCGACTACTCGCGCGTGCATCCGTCGACGCAGGAAGTCGTCGCCGAGGTGCGGCGGATCGATCTCGCCGGCGTCGCGTGCGAGTGGCTGCTCGCGAAGGGCTGCGATCCCGATCAGCGGCTGCTCTACATCCACGGCGGCGGCTGGACCGCGGGCAACCTCGATTCGCATCGGCCTCTCTCCGCGCGCATCTCTCAGGCGGCCGGCGCCGCGGTGCTCGCGGTGCACTATCGGCTCGCGCCGGAGCATCCGTTTCCGGCGGGGCTCGACGACTGCGTGCACGCGTACCGCTGGCTCCGTAACAACGGTCCGAACGGCGCCGCGCCCGCGCGCTCGGTTTTCATCGCGGGCGATTCCGCGGGCGGCAACCTGACGCTCGCGACGCTGCTCGCGTGCAAGGAGCGCGGCTTCCCGCTGCCGAACGGCGCGATCCCGCTCTCGGCGGCGACCGACTTCAGCGCGGGCGGCGAATCGTTCCGCACGCGCGCCGCGGTCGACCCGATCCTCGCCGCCGCCGCAGCCGGCATCCCGATGATCGGCGCCGCCTACACACAGGGCCGCGCGGATCCGCTCTCGCCGCTGTGCTCGCCGCTGAACGGCGACCTGCGCGGCCTGCCGCCGCTGTTGATCCAGGTCGGCGACGCCGAGGTGCTGCTCGACGATTCGACGCGCCTCGCCGCGAAGGCCAAGAGCGCCGGCGTCGACACGACGCTCTCGATCTACCCCGAGATGCCCCACGTCTGGCAGCTGTTCGCGCCGTTCCTGCCCGAGGCCGTCACCGCGATCGACGAGATCGGCGCGTTCGTCCGCAAGCACGGGTAGCCGCCCGGCGGCGTAACAGCGGGGTCTGACCCCGCTGTTACGCCACGGACGCGGGCTGACGCAGCCGAGCGCATGCGAGCGCTGCCCGCTAAACCGCGCCCCCGCCATGATTCGCATCGACGGCGTCTCGAAGCGCCACGGCCATCAGATTCTGTTCCTCGAGGCGTCCGCCGCGATCAACCGGGGCGAGAAGGTCGGGCTCGTCGGGCCGAACGGCGCCGGCAAGACGACGATCTACCGGCTGATCACGGGCGGCGAGGAGCCCGACGACGGGCAGATCGCGGTCGATCGCGGCGTCACGGTCGGGTACTTCAGCCAGGACGTCGGCGAGATGAAGGGCGTCTCGGTGCTCGAGGCGACGCTCGACGGCGCGGGCCCGGTGGCGGCGGCCGCGCACGAGCTGCACGAGCTCGAGGGGGCGATGGCCGACCCGGCGCGCGCGGGCGAGCTCGATGCGCTCGTCGACCGCTACGGCGAGGTGCATGCCCGCTTCGAAGCGATGGGCGGCTACGCGCTCGAGTCGCGCGCGCGCGAGGTGCTCGCCGGGCTCGGCTTCGCGGACGAGCAGGTCGCGGGCGACGTCGGCGCGCTCTCGGGCGGCTGGAAGATGCGCGTCGCGCTCGCGCGCATCCTCGTGATGCAGCCCGACGCATTGTTATTGGACGAGCCGACCAACCACCTCGACCTCGAGTCGATCCTCTGGCTCGAGAGCTGGCTGCGCTCGTTCCCCGGCGCGCTGCTGATGACCTCGCACGACCGTGAGTTTCTCAACCGCATGGTCGGCAAGATCGTCGAGATCGATTCCGGCGAGCTGACGAGCTACTCGGGCAACTACGACTTCTACGAGCGGCAGCGCGAGCTCGCCGAGCGCGAGCAGGCCGCGCAGTTCGCGCGCCAGCAGGCGATGCTCGCGAAGGAAGAGGCCTTCATCGCGCGCTTCAAGGCGCGCGCGAGCCACGCGGCGCAGGTGCAGTCGCGCATCAAACGCATCGAGAAGATCGAGCGCGTCGACCCGCCGAAGAAGCGCGAGGTGATCGAGTTCGCGTTCCCGGCGCCTCCGCGCTCGGGCGACGACGTCGTGCGGCTCGCGGGTGTGAAGAAGGCATACGGCGCGCGCCGAATCTTCGACGGGCTCGATCTGCTCGTTCGGCGCAAGGAACGCTGGTGCGTGATGGGCGCGAACGGCGCCGGCAAGTCGACGCTGCTGAAGCTGGTCGCCGGCGAGAGCGCGCCCGACGCCGGCGCGGTCACGCTCGGCGCCGCGGTGAAGCTCGGCTACTTCGCGCAGCACTCGATGGAGCTCCTCGCGCCGGACGCGTCGGTGTGGGAGACGCTGCAGGACGCGTATCCGAACGCGTCGATCGGCTCGCTGCGCACGCTGGCCGGCTGCTTCGGCTTCTCCGGCGACGACGTCGAGAAGCGCGTGCGCCTGTTATCAGGCGGCGAGAAGTCGCGCCTCGTGCTCGCGCGCATGCTCTACGACCCGCCAAACTTCCTCGTGCTCGACGAGCCGACCAACCACCTCGACGTGTGGACGAAGCAGATGCTGATCCGCGCGCTCGCCGACTACGAGGGTACGCTGCTGCTCGTGTCGCACGACCGCCACTTCCTCACGGCGCTCACCAACCGCGTGCTCGAGCTCGACGGCGGCGGCGTGCGCAGCTACGGCGGCGGCTACGCGGAGTACGTCGCGGCGAGCGGGCACGAAGCGCCCGGGATGCGCAGTTAGC
>DASTOI010000463.1:0-2934 GCA_035762585.1 Myxococcota bacterium | reverse complement strand
GCCAGCGCCTCGTCGGTCGCGCCGCGCTCGCCGAGCACGCGCGCGAGGCCGACCAGCGCCGCCGGATGACGCGCGTCCGCCGCGAGCGCCGCGCGGAAGCGCTCCTCCGCCGCGTTCTCATGTCCGGCGAGGAGCAGCTCGCCGCCTTCCTTCGCGAGCTGATCCGCCTGCGTCGGCAGGATCGCGGCGAGGAAGCGCTTCACCTCGGATTCGGGCTGCGCGCCGACGAACGAGCTGCGCGCCTGCCCATCGCGGAACGCGATCACGAGCGGGATGCTGCGCGCGCCCGCGGCCGCGGCGATCTGTGGGTTCTCGTCGACGTTGATCTTCGCGAGCACGAAGGCGCCCGCGCTCTCGTGCGCCGCGCGCTCGAGGATCGGCCCGAGCGTGCGGCACGGCCCGCACCACGGCGCCCAGAAATCGACGACGACCGGCACTTGCTTCGAGCGCTCGAGCACGTCGCGCTCGAAGCTCTCGTCGGTGACGTCGATGACGGAGGGACTCGCGCCGAGGGCCATCGCTTCTTCGACCCCGCGGCCTACTGCGCGACCTTCTCGCGCATCAGCGCCTGCAGCTCGCCGTTCTGGAACATCTCGGTCACAATGTCGCAGCCGCCGACGAGCTCGCCGGCGACGTAGAGCTGCGGGATCGTGGGCCAGCTCGAGAAGTCCTTGATGCCCTGCCGAATCGCCGGATCCGCGAGCACGTCGACCGTCGCGTAGCTCGGCACGACGCGATCGAGCATCTGCACGACGCGCGCCGAGAAGCCGCACTGCGGAAACTCGCGCGTCCCCTTCATGAACAGCACGACGCGGTCGGCGTCGATTGCAGCTTGGATCCGTGCTCGCGTCACGTCGTCGAGGGCCATGCTTTCGTCTCGCGTTGAATCTTGCCGCGAAGGTACGAGATGCTGTAGGAATCGGTCAACGCGCTGCTCCCACAACCCTTCGAGGATGATGAAGAAAATGCCCTGGGTGATCACGAGCCTGTGCCGCGACTGCGTCGATCAAGCTTGCGTCGAGGTGTGTCCGGTCGACTGCATCTACGAGTACAAGGGCGACGATCGCGACACGTTCCCGAACCAGCTCTTCATCGATCCCGAGGAGTGCATCGACTGCGGCGTATGCGAGCCCGAGTGCCCGTGGGAGGCGATCTTCGAAGACGAGCGCGTGCCGGACGTCTTCACCGCAGACGTGAAGCTGAACGCGCTGATCACGCAGAGCAAGGACGACTTCGAGGTGCCGGACAAGGTCGAGAAGCCGCGCCCGACGCCCGAGCAGGTGACCGCGAACAAGCAGAAGTGGGGCTACGCGGGCTGAGGAGAATGCCGCTTCGGCAGGCGCCCCCTGGCAACGGGCGGCAGCGCCCGGAATCGACTACTCCGTGACGATGCGAAGTGACCGAGCTGGGGAGTACGCCGAGGCCGCTCCGGCAGCTGCGCGGCGCGCGCCGCCGCTTGCCGACGCGTTCGGGCGCCGGCTGCGCGACCTACGCATCTCGGTGACCGATCGCTGCAACTTTCGCTGTCCGTACTGCATGCCCGCCGAGACCTTCGGCCCCGGCTTCAAGTTCCTCCCGCGCAAGGAAGTCCTCACGTACGAGGAGATCGCGCGGCTGGCGCGCATCTTCGTCTCGCTCGGCGTGCACAAGCTGCGCATCACCGGCGGCGAGCCGCTCGTGCGCGCCGATCTGCCCGAGCTGATCGAGCAGCTCGCGGCGATCCCGGGCGCCGACGACATCGCGCTCACGACGAACGGCCACCTGCTCGAGAAATTCGCGGCGCCGCTCGCGCGTGCGGGGCTGCGCCGCGCGACGGTGAGCCTCGACAGCCACGACCCCGCCGTGTTCAAGCAGATGAGCGGAGGCGTGTCGGCGCCCGAGCGCGTGCTGCGCGGAATCGACGCGGCGGTTGCCGCGGGGCTCGGGCCGATCAAGATCAACTGCGTCGTGCAGCGCGGCGTCAACGATCACACGCTCGTGGATCTCGCCGCGCGCTTCCGCGGCACCGGCCAGATCGTGCGCTTCATCGAGTACATGGACGTCGGCACGGCGAACGGCTGGGAGCTCGCGCAGGTGGTGCCCGCGCGCGAGATCGTCGCGCGCATCTCCGAGCGCTTCCCGCTCGAGCCGGCCGACCCGAATTATCAGGGAGAGGTGGCGCGACGCTGGCGCTACCGCGACGGCGAGGGCGAGATCGGCGTGATCTCGTCGGTGACGAAGCCGTTCTGCGGCGACTGCACGCGCGCGCGGCTCTCGGCCGAGGGCTCGCTCGTGACCTGCTTGTTCGCGACCACCGGGCGCGACCTGAAGACGCCGCTGCGCGCCGGCGCGAGCGACGACGAGCTGCGTGCAGTGATTACGGGCGTCTGGGGCCGCCGCCGCGATCGCTACTCGGAGGAGCGCAGCGCGCTCGCCGCTTCGCGCGCGGGACAGCGCATCGAGATGTTCCGGCTGGGCGGCTAGCCGCTCGCGCGCGGTGATTCCGATGAGAGAGCGCCCGCCCTCCGGTCGAATACGCGAGCTCGTGCTGGTCGGCGGCGGGCACGCGCACGTCCAGGTGTTACGGCGCTGGGCGATGGCGCCGCTCGCGGGGGTGCGTTTGACGGTCGTGCTCGATCGCGCGGAGGCCGTCTACTCGGGCATGGTGCCCGGCTTCGTCGCGGGCGATTACACCGCTGCCGAGTGCGAGATCGACGTCGTTCCGCTCGCGCGCCGCGCGGGCGCGCGCGTGATCCTGGAGGCGGCGAGCGAGCTCGACGCGCACGCGCGGCGCATCGGGTTCGCGGAGCGGCCGGCGCTCGCCTACGACGTCGCGAGCCTCGACGTCGGCAGCGGCGTACGCGGCCTCGAGCTGCCTGGCGTCGCGGAGCACGCGCTCGCGACGCGCCCGATTCGCGACTTCGTCGACCGCCTCGATGCGGCGCTCGCGCGCGC